>JALUYG010000246.1 GCA_027013105.1 Mariprofundus sp. | reverse complement strand
TAGCATCGTAGAAAATTGCTGCTATAGTCGCAGCGTTTCAAATGATGAACATGGAGATGAGTATATGAAAAAAGCAATGATCGCCGCTGTATGTGTGGCAATGCTGGCGGCCTGTTCTCAGCAGGCGTCAGAGAAAAAGGCCGAAGTCAAACAAGCCGCTCCGGCCGGCGTGCAGCTTAGTAGTGATAAGAGCAAGCTCAGCTACGCCATCGGCATGGATATCGGCGCATCGCTGAAATCACTCAACGCCGATCTGGATCGTCCGGCGCTGCTGGCCGCACTCAACGATCGTCTGGACGGCGCCAAGCTGAAGTTGAGCGAAGCCGATGCAGCCAAAGCCAAACAGGCATTTTTCAAGAAACAGGCTGAACAGGCTGCAGCGAAACAGAAAGCTGCAGGCGAAAAGAACAAGGCTGATGGCGCTAAATTCCTGGCCGAGAACGGCAAGAAAAAAGGCGTCACAACCACCAAGAGCGGTCTGCAGTATGAAGTACTGAAACAGGGTGATGGCGCCAAGCCCAAGGCGACGGACAAGGTAACGGTGAATTATCGCGGCACGCTGATTGACGGCACCGAGTTCGATTCATCCTACAAGCGCGGCCAGCCGGTCACTTTCCCGCTCAACGGCGTGATCAAGGGCTGGACGGAAGGCGTGCAGCTGATGAATGTCGGTTCCAAATACAGGTTTGTGTTGCCATCCGAATTGGCCTATGGCGCGCGTGGCGCCGGTCCGAAGATCGGCCCCAACAGCGTGCTGGTGTTTGAAGTGGAATTGCTGGGCATCGGCGATCAGAAGCCTGCGCAGGCCAAAGCAAGCAAATAAATCAACGGTCTGACGTAGATGCCTCTAAGTGGGGCGATATAATGCCGGGAACCCTTCTCACAGCGACAACGTGAGGAGGGTTCTTTTTTGGAGTGGAAATGTTGCAACGATATAAAGTATGGGATGCGCCGACACGGCTGTTTCACTGGGTGAACTTTATCAGCGTGGTGCTACTGGCGCTGGTGGGGATGCTGATGCTTTATAAAAAAGAGCTCGGTATCGTCAGTCTGGATGCCAAGGTGGCGATTAAAGAACTGCATGTCGTGATCGGTTATGTGTTCGTGTTGAATCTGCTGTTCAGATTGGTTTGGGGTTTCATCGGCAATCGATTTGCACGCTGGAGCGCCATTGTGCCGGGCAGGGGTTTTCGTGAGGCGATGTCTGCTTATCTCTCCAGTATCAAACGCGGTGAGCGTCAGCAGTTTCTCGGCCACAATCCGATGGGGCGACTGGCTGTGGTGGTATTGATGTTGCTGCTGATGACGCAAGCGGCCACCGGGCTGATTCGCGCCGGCACGGATGTCTATTATCCGCCCTTCGGTTCGATGTTCGCAGCACAGGTGGCGGCGGAAGGCGTTGATCCCGCCACGCTCAAACCGTACGACAAAACAGGCGTCGATGCCGAAAAACTCAAGGCACTGCTGGATTTCAAGCATATCTACGGTGAAATCCATTACTACCTCTTCTTTGTTTTGCTGGTGATGATTGTGCTGCATGTTGTTGTGGTGATTCGTCTGGATAGCCGTGAAGGCAGCGGGCTGATCTCCGCCATGTTCTCCGGCAACAAAACATTATCGCGTAAGCCGGCAGATCTGGATACAAGGCAATAACACTGGTTCTATAATTTGCGGGCTGTTCATTGGATGCTGATTGGCCCTGTGTTAAATCGCGCTGGCCGGAACCTGTATGATGAAATCGCTGAGCATGCGAACTTCAGTGGATTGGTTAATGACAATGCCAAAGGGCAGTTGCTGTTCCTGGACAAAGCGCGTCAATGCAATGAGCTGCTTCAGGCGGGTGGATGTGCCGAATTTAATTTCAATCGGCATCAGGCCAAAGCTTCCTTCCAGAATCAGGTCTATCTCGGCGCCATTGCGGGTGCGGTAATAGGAATAATCCCATTTGGCGATATTGCTGGCATGCATGCCCTTGAGGATTTCTTCAATCACAAACGATTCGAATATCTGCCCGACCAGTGGCGAGCGCACCAGTTGCTCGCGGGTGGTGATGTTGCCCAGGTAGTTCAGCAGCCCTGAATCGCGCAATATGCCTTTCGGCATTTTTACAACTGCGCGGGCGGCTGTGCCGGCATAGGATGGAATATTGCGCCAGATCAATGTCTGATGCGCAATATCAAGATAGTCACGGATGGTGACTTCAGATACGTCAATGGCACGCCCGAGCTGAGCCTTATTGATAATCGTGCCGGACAGGCTGGCCAGCATTGAGATGAAACGACGGTACTTCACCATATCCAGGCGAGGAAACAGCCTTCGTACATCACTGGCGATATAGGTTTTGAAGTAGTTATCCATCCATGCAAAAAATGCATCGGGATGGTCGGCCAGAACCGGCTCGGGATATCCGCCTCGCAGCACTGATGATAACAAATCGCCACTGCTTACGGAGAGGTGCTTCAGTATTTGCAAGTCGTTGGCCTCAATGGGCTTGGTGAATATCTGATAAAACCCGGACAGCGGCTCACCGGCAATTTCATTGCGCTTGCATGTGCCAAGCTCAACAATAGCAACACGCCCGGCAAGCGAATCGGAAATGCCGGAAAGCATTTCAGGTGAGCTGGAACCGGTAAGGATGAATCGGTTTTTCTGTGTACGATCAGCATCAATCACGCCGCGCAATTCACGAAACAGCTGTGGTAATTCCTGAGCCTCATCAATGATGACATGCGCGGGATATTCACGGAAAAAGAAATCGAAGTCGTTGGTGATAAAATCGAAATCGCTACCGCGCTCCAGATCGAAGTAATGCCAGTCAGGACGACACATTTTCGCCAGCGTCGTTTTGCCAACCTGCCGTGCTCCCACAATCAGGACAACCGGAAACAGGTTGAGTAGTTGATTGATAACCTGCGATTGATCTCGATTCAAACCATTCATATCCAAATATTATACTTGGATTTTACTTATTACAAGTTTCCGTATGTTTTATTCATCGTGTGCCTCCACGTCATTGATAACCGCCGTAGACCAACAATATCTTGGGCAGGATCACATACCATGCCTGTTGCCTGCACAGGGCGATGTATTGTTCATCCGAGGCATCGTTGCGGTAGCGGCGCACAATCGCCTGCACCCTGACCGCTTTGATGCCCCAGCCCTGTTTCGTTTTTTGTTGCAATCGTTGCAGGGCGCGGCGGCTGAGCCTGCCAACTACCTGTTGCTGCCAGTGCAATGTGCCATTGGCTTGGTTGAACTCCAGTTTGTCATTTTCATGCAGGGCGGTGGTGTTGATCGCCTCGACCAGTCGCCCGGCGAAATCGATATCCACATCTTTCATGCCGCAGTAAAATACATCGCTGGATTGCCCTGACTCTCTTGCTTCCAGCGGCAGTGATTCAGCTTCAATACCGAGGTGTGTGAACCAGTTTCCAGTATCCTGCATCAGCATCAGATTGCGTTCGGCGCGGGTCATGGCGACATAACGCAGGCGCAGTTCTTCACAGAAACTATCCTGATGGCCGGGTTTTCCGGCAAAGACGATAACGCTGTCAAATTCCAGCCCCTTGGCGCTGTGCATGGTGCCCAGCCAGATACCATGACCGGTTTTAGCGCCCTCGGTTTTGGATAATTCCCATAGCTCGCTGCGCCACTCCTGCGCAGGTCGTACGATACGCTCTGACGTATGCGACGCCAGCCAGTCCCATAACGGCGTCACGGACGGGTGCAGCTGAATCGATTCCGGCAGCGCCAGCCACGCCGCCCGAATCTCGCCTGCGCTGAGCATGCCGTGCCCCTCGCATATGCGCGTCATGGCATGCACTTCGCGCAGACGATCCCAGCGGTAGGGGGTGTCGTTGCGGTTGATCTGAATGGGTAATTTGGCCGAGCGCAATAATCTTGCGATGGGTTCGTAATCCTGATGCTGGCGACAGAGGATGGCGATGCGCTCCGGTGGAGTCTGTTGCGCCATCAAATCAACACAGCAGTCCAGCGCTTTTTGATGCAGCGCGGCCAGTGCGCCCTGATATACACTGACGCTGCCGGGCAGGTCGGGATGGGCGGCGGTAACCGGATAGACGGCCTTCAGGCGATCCGGGTGTTGTGCAATGAAACGGTTGGCGGCCTCAATAATCGCCGGGCATGAGCGGTAGTTCTCCGTCAGATAGGCAATGCGGGCGCTGTAATCGCGCTCAAACTGGTGAATATAACGATTTTCTGCACCGTTCCATGCATAAATATTTTGATCGTCATCGCCGACGGCAAAGATGCTTAATTGTTCGGCCTCGTTCTCCAGCGTACGCCCGGCCAGTGCGGAGAGGAAACGGTATTGAGCCTCGTTAATATCCTGATATTCGTCCACCAGAATAAAGCGGAATCCGGCAGTCAAACGCTGCCTCAGATCGTCGCCGGGCTCCTCATCCATCTCATCATCTGCATGGGGGCATTCGAGCAGCGCCACTGCTCTTCGCATCAGTCCATCCGACCAGTTTTGAAAATCATCATGATCTTCAGGCGGCAATTCGCCCAGCAGGCGCATGGCCAGACTGTGATAGGTGTGAATTTGCAAACGCCATGCCTGTTTTCCCAGCATATCATCGCGGCCAAGGCGCGTACGCAATTCGCTGACCGTGGCGCGATTGAATGCCAGCACCAGAATGCTCTCCGGGGCTTGTCGCCGGATGCATGACAGCCACGCTACCCGGTGTACAATCAAACGCGTTTTGCCGGCGCCGGGGCCGGCCAGCACCAGCATATTCTGCTGGCTGGATTGGGTGACAATATCACGCTGGGTGGCAGATAAAGCGTCGTCGCCAATAATATCGTTGACGCGTTTCCTGCTGGCCGGAATTTCCAGACTCTGCTTGCTGCGGCGGGCAAAATAGCGTTGCAGCAGATTCTTTTCAGTCAGATCAAAATAATCATTGAGCAAGGCTTTTGCCGATGCTTGCTTGCCATCAGCCATGCGCAAGGCCCATTCGCGAATCACATGAATCTGTCTGATCTGCGCCTTGTAATGCTTCTCCAGCGGCTGAAAGGCGCGCTTGCCCGGTCGCTTTGCACCTTTGGGAATATGCAGGGTCATGGCCGTATGGAAAATCGCCGCGCCGCTCTCCAGCCCGATTAAATGATGCTGTTGCAGCGCCAGCAGCGCCTGTTCGGAACGATTGTCCAGCCCGCTCAGATGGCGGGTGGTTAAATTGTTTTCCAACGCATCTTGCAACGCGCCGAGTTTAAAAGGGATGCGCAAATGGCCTTTCTCGCCGTCCGGAATCCGGGTATAGAGGTGATCGATGCTGACATCCGAACAGTGCTGCCGCTGTTTGATCTGCTCCGCCGCCTGCTCGAAATCCCGTTTCCATGTCAAGCGGTGCATATCCCGCCCGACCGGCGTGCTGCGCACCAGTTTATCCAGCCGTGTCCACAGCGATAACAGTTGCAAGACCAGCGGCGGGGAAATATCGGCCTGACCGCTCGCCTCGCGCAGCAGATGGCAGGCCTGAACGATGTTCAGTTGAAATGGGCTTTCATGATCGCCCTGCATTGCATCACGGATCAAATCGAACAGGGTGGATTCCAGCGCCGCGTATTGCGCCAGCATCATGCGACTATCTCCGGCCACATGCGCCTTGAGCCATGCCACCAGCGACATATCATGATCCATCACGCCGGCATGCTGCAGTCCTGTAATGGCGCGAAACACAGCTTTCGGATCAAGGCCGGTCTGTTCGGCCAGTTGATCGGCGTTAATGGTATCGCTCTGCTCATGCTGCATGATGGCGTGAGCCACCCGCAACCATCGTTCGGTATCGGCGGCGCTGATCTGTTGCTTGTTCAACTGGCTGCGAATCAGATCCATGGCGGTGAGTTTGAATGTGCCTTCAATTACACCGGTGCGATTTTCCTGCCGCTCCAGCAAGCCCGCTACTTCCAGCCAGGCGATGGCGGTGCGCACTTTGGTATCGTATTGCCAGTCTTCGGCGCCGAATCCGGGCGCATCGTCCTGATGATCTGAGCTATGCGCGATGCGCAGAATATCACCGCTGCTGGCCTGAATGGTGTTTTCGCTGACTCCACGTTGCTTGAATGCCCGGCACTGCTTGCGAATCGCTTCAAACAGGGCGACGAAATCACGCATTTCAATCTGCTGGCTGCGCCGCATCTCAAACTGTTTATCCACATCGGCCTCATCGAACAACAAAATACAGCGTGCCGGCTCGCCATCGCGTCCGGCGCGTCCGGCTTCCTGTAGATAATTCTCCAGCGAATCGGGAATCTGGGCGTGAATCACCAAACGCACATCGGCTTTATCCACCCCCATGCCGAAAGCGTTGGTGGCGGCCATCACGGCAATGTCTCCATCCATAAATGCCTGCTGCACCGCCCGCTTGCTATGCGGATCGCGTCCGGCATGGAAGAAATCGCTTTTGATACCGTTATTGCTCAGGAATTCAGCCATTTCCTCAGTATATTTTCTGCGGTTACAAAAAATAATGACAGCGCCATCGCCGGTGAATTGCCGCTGCTCTTGCAGCAGGCTTAACACCTGCTCGCGTTTCTGCTGCGCCGGGCAGTGCAATACCTGATAGTCGAGATTGCTGCGTTGGTGGCCGCCGCTGAGCAGAGACAAACGAACATCCAGCGATTGCTCCAGATGATCGAGGATCTCCTCTATCACATCGAGCCGGGCGGTGGCGGTAAAGGCGTGGACGGGTGGTATGCGCTGCTGTTGGCGTTTTGAAAAGGCAGCGACGAATTTGCCGATATAGAGGTAGTCCGGCCGGAAATCGTGCCCCCATTTCGACAGACAATGCGCTTCATCAATAATCCACTGACCGATTTCCCGGCTTTCAATTGCACTGATAAAAGAACGGTTGCGCAGTTGTTCCGGCGCGATGTAGAGCAGGTGGATATCACCCATGCGGATGCCTTCGAGCACGCGATGACGCTCCGGCATGGTTAAACTGCTGTTCAGCGCCGCCGCATATTGATAACCGCGTTGCTGCAATTGCCCCACCTGATCATTCATCAACGATTGCAGCGGTGAAATAATAATGCTCAGCAGGCCACGATTGCGCGCCATCATCATGGCCGGCAGTTGATAGCAGAGCGATTTGCCGCCACCGGTGGGCAGGATAGCCAGCGTCGGCGTGGCGCTGGCAACGGCGGCGACAATGCGCCGTTGTAAGGGTTCTTTGGCACCCCCATCTGTATCGGAGGCGCCGAAATGGCGAAACTGTTCATAACCGAAGAACTGCGTCAGGCTGGCTTCCAGATTGTGGTGGGCATGGCAATAACGGCAATTGGATTCGCCGCATGCCTGATTGCGCAAGCGATCCAGCATATCGGACAGTTCGGGGTGCTGATGGCGCACCCAGGCAGGCAACACCGAATTTGCGCCCGCCGTATTCAGCCATGCCAGCGCATAAGCCATGGCGCGCTGGCGTGTGGCATCGTTGCTGCGAATTTCATCGATAATCAGGTGGCGCGACTGTGCGCAAACGGCATCTTCATTCAGGCAGGCATCAATGCATTGTTTGGCGACCGAGGCTGTCACAGGGGCATTCAGCAGCATATTGAACAGGGTTGGGTAGGCGGCTCCGCTGTTGAGCAGCAACAGCGCGAAGACAGCGCTGAAATCGGCTTGTTGCCTGAATGTGGCGCATTGGTCGGTAAACAGAATGGCGGTCTGCTTGCAATCTTCAACCGGGTCATTGACCGATTCGCGTTGCAGTTTGTAATCCTTCACCAGCCGGTGGTAGGGGTTGGCCGGAAAAGCCAGCGGATTGAGCACCAGCGTATCAATCAGACAGAGAGAAAGCTTTCCAAAGGCGGCATCTTTCCCACATAAATATGGCCAGTCATGCTGCGCAATATTGTGGCCGATGATAAAGCGGGACTTGCCGATAAAGGCCAACAGTTCGTGCAATGCGGCCGTTTGATTAAACTTGCCCTGACGGCGAAACGACGCGTCATCATGCGCACGCCAGGCGCCGATTTTGAGCAGTTTCTGTGTTTCCGGGTGAATCTCCAGATCGACAAAAACGGCAACCTTATGCACCGCATCCTCCGGATTGAGATAATGGCTCAACGGCGGGTCGCCATAAATGCCTGAAAAAGCCATGGGCTTCTTTTTTGCAGGGCGCTGCGTCCTGAAATATCAATTCCGTTACCCTGTTCACGGGCCAGTAATTCGGTGAGCTGTTGATAGCTCCGCCATCCTGATGTGTGGGCGGCATGTTCGAAGATGGTTGATTGCGGTGTATTCGCACCGCACCGAAGTGCAATCAGGGCGGGAAAGTATTCAACGCCGGGCGCAGTCTCCAGCTGCGAAAATTGTTGCCATAAACGATGCAGTCCGCAGCCGTGCAGGTCAGCTTGATCCAGTGACTGGCTGGCTGAATCAGGGTGGCACCAGCAATATACCATCCATCCTGCGATTTCCATATCGTGTTCGCGCATGGATGCGAGTGCTGCAATGCGTCGTTCATGCAGGCAGGGGTACGCGTGCCAGTTGGGGATTTGCAGCACCTGAGCCTGGCAATCCTCCCAGTCATGCGCCAGTAACAAGGCGTGGCTGGCATGCTGTTCTGGATGGGCAGGGTTGAATGGGGTATCACGCATGGCGTTGGCGAGGGCGCGCCACAGGGGCGCCATGATATCGATGGCACGATGCGAAAACTCTTCATGGGCTGCTGGCGCAACGGTTTCATTCAAATGGATGAACCATGCGACGGGATCTTCGATGCGCGGTGATAAGAGTGCGTTTCGGATGATGTTGAGCCGAGCCAGCGCCGGTTCTTCAGCGATTTCATGTTGGGCCCGATGCAAGAGCGCATCGTATTCATCGCTTCGATCCAGCAGTGCCTGGCGCAGCCGGTTGCGTAAAATGGTATGCGGGGCATCCATAAACAGATCAAGCTGCGGTCTGTTGCTTCTGGGTGAAAAGCATCGCTGAAACCGGGCATTTAGCTGATGATCGTAAAACAGTTGCAGTGTTTTGCCGGACTGTTTTCCCCATCCGCTCCAGGTAAACGCTGCGCTGGCCAGGTCCAAACTTCTGGTATGCAGCAATGCTGCTTCCAGCATCTCCAGCGCATCCTGTTTGCTGCCGGAAATCACATCCTGCAGGCAAGCCGCATCGCCCATGCGCCAGGCTTCATAATTACTCTGACGCAGGCGGTGGCTGAGTAGTAAAAATGATACGGCATCCCACATGCCATAGGTGGCCAAAGTTTCCTCCACCAATGCGGGCGTGTCGCGCCAGATGTGGTTATCCATATTTAACCCCATATTACCAGTCTTCAATCAGGTAATCGTAACCCTGTTCAGCCAGAAAACGTTGACGATTGATGGCGAATTTTAGTTCTTCGCTATCGTCAGATACCAGCGTGTAAAAATAGGCCGGGCCGCCTTTGGGTCTTAAAATTCGACCGAGCCGCTGGGCTTCTTCTTGCCGTGAACCAAAGCTGCCGGAAATCTGGATGGCAATCGAAGCATCGGGCAGGTCAATGGCGTAATTGGCGACTTTGGATACCACCAGCAGGCGGATATCGCCGGCCCGGAAGGCAGCGTACAGGCGTTCGCGCTCCTTGCTGCTCATGCGTCCGGTGATGACCGGCGCGCCAAGTGTGGCAGCGATACGTTCGAGTTGTTTGATATATTGGCCGATGACCAGAATGCCTTCGCCATCGTGTTTTTCGATCAGGGATTGTGCCACCGTATCTTTGACCCTGTTTTCAGCCGCAATGCGGTAGGCTTTGCGTCTATCTTCAGCGACGGCGTGGGCCATGTGATCGTCTTTGGACATCGGTACGCGGATCTCAACACAGTGCGCTTCAGCAATATGACCTGATTGCTCCAGTTCGCGCCAGGGCAGATCGTAGCGTTTGGGGCCGATCAGGGAGAATACATCTTTCTCTAAGCCATCTTCGCGGATCAGGGTAGCAGTCAGCCCCAATCTGCGGCGCGCCTGAATCTCGGATACAGCGCGAAATACCGGGGCCGGCAGCACATGCACCTCATCGAAAATTATCAGTCCCCAATCATGTTTGGTAATCAGATCCATATTGGGCATGTCGCCATCTTTTTGCGAACGGTAGGTGAGCATTTGATAGGTGGCGATGGTGACCGGCAGAATGTCTTTGCGGGAACTGGTGAATTCGCCCAGGTCAGCGGTATCAATGTGGGTTTTATCGCGCAGTTCGGCATGCCACTGGTGGGCGGCTGCGGTATTTGGGGTGATGATCAGCGTGGTCATGCCGATACGCGCCATGGTGGCCATGCCGACTACTGTTTTCCCTGCCCCGCAGGCCAGCACAATCACACCATGTGAACCGGATGCGACAAAGGATTCCACCGCCTTATGCTGATATTCGCGCAGCTCAAATGGGTTTTTATCGGATAACGTATAGTTGCGCAGGCTGAGCTCAAACTGACCCGCATCTTTGAATCCGGCCTGATCATCAACAGGAAAGCCCAGTTTAATCAGTGCATGTTTGAGCACGCCGCGCTGGGCCGGATCAATCAGGAAAGTATCGTCGGCAATTTGCTGGCGGATTTTATCGGCCAGGCTTTTTTCTTTGGCGACCTGTGCGGCAATGAACGGATCAGAGATGGTTAATCGCAGGGTCTGTTCATCATCTTTGGTGAGAATGAGTTGCCCGTAACGGGCAAAGGTGCGCCGCATCTCCTCCAGTACATTGTCCGGAATGGCGTATTTGCTGTAGTCGTGCAGCGCCGCTTCGGCCTCTTCCAGGCTATGCCCGGCAGCAGCGGCATTCCACAGGCTTAACGGATTGAGACGATAGCTGTGAATATGTTCGGGCGATTTTTCCAGTTCGGCAAACGGGGAGATGGCATCGCGTGCGGCATTAAATTGCGGATTATGCGTTTCCAGCAGTAGCGAATGATCGCCTTGCACAATGAGAGGACGTTCGGGATGGTAGGTCATGGCAGTAAATCCAGATCTAATTCGCCGATTTCGGCATCATCCAGCTCTCTTAAGCGCAAGATATGTTTGGGTTGTAGCTGTACTGTGCTTTTCAGCATGACATAACCCTGTTTGGTTTTGCGTGCGCCCTGAATGCGGATGGAGCCGTAATAGTCATTTTCGATGCGGGCGAATAGCTGTTTGGGTTTGCTGCTGCGTGTTTTCTGGTAGGCGATTTCGAGCCATTCATTTTCTCTGTCCACATCATATTGCATCCATGCATTGATCGAAGCCGTGCCGCTAATCCATTCAACCGGTTTGATCAGCGTGTTGAGCATAATGCCATCATCCGCACATGCTTTGAGCAAGGCGTGAGCATCAGCCGATGCATCGAGCAGGACAATTTCCGGCCTATCCTTGAAGGGTTGAGAAAACGCGAAACCGGTTTTACGCAACTTATGCATGGCGGAAATATCATGGAGTACAAAAACCAAGCTGGCAGCGGCAACGTCGGCGACCGGCTTTTGCGACTGTTGCTTATCAAACACATAGCTCACGGCCTGGGGCAGGGGAGATTGCAGCGATTCCAGCGCCGCCCGCGTTTTTTTCAGTTTGGCTTTGTTGCTGCCCATGCGCTGCAGGGCCTTCTGATCCAGTTGCAGGGTAATCATCTGTTCCACAGCAGAGATGGAACAGAATGCAGCAAGCTTGTCCAGAATGCGGTGATTGCAATCTGGCGGTAGCTGGATCTCGCCGGAGGCGGAAATAAAGCCGTGGATTTTGGCCTTCTTGTCGGCGCCATGCCAGCCGGGTGCGGTAAAATTAACCACTTGATTCTTCAGCAAGGCTCGAAACTCCGGCAACAGGTAGATGCAGCGCTGACGCGCATTCAGGTGATGCAGTAGAATGCTCTGATAGCCGGAAAACAAGCGGTTCCAATCGGCCATAACAATTCTTCTGCCCGATTGCGCTCGCAACCACTCCATTACTTCATCTACTTTCAACCAGCATTCCACGGGCAGTTTGGATAATAGGGTTAACGCCTGTTGCTCATCCTGTTTGCTCCAGTTTTCCCAGCCGCGAATAGCTTCGGTAATGTTGGCCAGGGTTGCTTTGCGCCATGCTGGCCAGTTGATCGGCAATGGTAATAACTTGTCACCATCCTGTTTAAGGAGCTCTCCCTTTAACATGCAGATGATCAGAAATTCAATGCGGCCAAGATCCTCCTCTTTTAACACGGAGAGTATTTTTTTCAGATCATTTTTTCGCATCTTCCCCTGTTGGGTGATCCCCAGCGGCAGAAAATGCAGCACGATCCATACACGCCAGATCTGTTGATCCATTGACCATGCAGCAGGGTATTCGATGTCGCATGGTTTTGCCTGCCAGTGCTGTTCCAGTTGCGCAGCAATGCGTTTTTTCACGCCTGCCCAGTGCGGTTTCAAGGCTGCTCTCGCTTCTTTACAGAGGGTTAATGTTGCCGATTGATTATCACCATTGTGGGTGATAATCCCGATCAGGCCAAGGCGACAGAGTTTGCACAACTGTTCCGGTATATGTTGCTCCAGCGACTTGCGCAGGCTGTATTCTGTTTGATGATTGTAATAATAGTGCCGGGTAACCTCAACCGGCGGCAAATCAGAATAATGTTGTTGCAGGGTTTCGAAATCATTCAGGTCGCCCTGCTGCAGGCTTAGCAAAATCGCCCAGTCCGAATCATCCAGTTGGGCGACCAGATTGGCGGATCGCGCCTGCTGGCCGTGCAGCACCAGCCATGTGGCCAGTTCATTGCGAATTGGCCTGGGTTTGAGCATGCTGTTTTGCGCATCTTGCGGCACCAGTTGATGCAGCATGGGCAGCGATGTTTTGGCTGTCAGCGTAATCCAGCTATCGCCCTCGGCCTTGCTGCGAAATTCAACGACGATCTCGGCAGGCAGGTGATAGCGGCCATCGCATTCAAATACAATGCCGCGCTCCTGCAACAAGGGAATGGATTTGGCATACTGCTGGTGCGCTTGATTGACCGGCATACTCCCATCCTGATCAGCCAGCTCAGTGCAGAATTCCTTGCCTGCATCAATATCACTGCCCCACAACGAACTGCCCCGGATATAGTCCCGCGTTTTGACCGCGTCATGCAACACTTTGCTGTTGATCAGGGCGCGGTGGTAACTGCCATGGTAGCGCGCCTTCAGGTTGGCCTGGCTGATCACGCTGCTGCCGCATTGAAGGTGCAATTTATGATCAAACCCCGTCAGTTGTTGCTGGCTGCATTCTGCCCGCCATTGCTCCAGACTTTTCAGCATTACCCCAGACTCCCTTGCTTGCTCTTGAACATATCAATATGGATCATCAATAGCATCCAGTTCAAGCTCTTCCTCATTATTTATATCCATAAGGTGCCACAGTTCATTCTGATGCAACCAGATGGGATCAGCATTGCGTCGAATAAATTCATCGACATCCATTCCTTCTATTGTTGGCGGTCTTTGTATTTTGATCCTGACCTTCTTTCCGTGCATAAAAACCCACTTATACTTTTTCTGTCGCTCTGCCTTGGCTTTTTTTCGGGCACGCTTTTGTGCAGCAGAGTATTTCTTACCTTTGCCATGTTGTCCCATTGTTCAGATCGCTGACGCAAGCCAGGATTTTACATCCTGATAGCGATATTGCTCCAAACGCCCAAAGTCTGGCAAGCTGCGTGCTTTGAGGCGGGTGAATAGCGGGTTGCTGATGCCGCATAAAAACGGGTCAGCATATCGTTGGATAATGGTTCATCGCTTGCTGCTCGAACCGCCCGGCATAGTTCATGCGGGTTGAAGTCGGTGAGTGTGGAGAGATGCAAGTCGCTGGGGAGTGTTGCAGATGCGCGACCCCCCTTACAAACAGAGCAGTGGCCGCAATGCTTTGTTTGACGCTGGTCGCCAAAATAGTGTGCCAGTTTGAGGCTGAGACAGTCGCTGCTCTCGAAAAATGCAATCATCTGGCTGATGCGGTCGATTTCGTTGGATTCCTTCTGCTTGAACGAAGCAAACAGTTCATCGGCGAGTTTCTCAATATTAAAATCCGTACCGATTACTTCAAATACATCGGTCATCTGTTTGCTTTGCAGTTCGATATATTGCTTGTCGCTGAAATACTCCAGAGCCGTCACCACGCGGGCGCGATCACCCCGATAGCTGCTGGCGATGGCATCAATATCCACAGTAGCCCAAACCCGCGCCTGCTCTGAACCATCCAGAATCGCTTGTACAAAGCTTCGCCGCTCGCCCTGAAAATGCGCCAGTAAATCCTGTTCGGAAATCAGTAACTTGTAACGATAATCGGCATAATAGCTGTACAAGGGTTTGATAATGTGGCGCATTTCAAGATAGACGAGCAATGTTTTTAACGGCAAGGGGCGAATATTGGAAAGGCGGGAGAGCGTGTTGACCATCACTTCCCACTTCGAGCCGGCCTGGCTGATTTCCAGCAAGACGCTGCGAATGCCAGCCAGTTCCGGCGTATCGCCATAGACGAAATTTTCCAGCACATGCACGCCGTTGCGATTGGCCAGCATCAGGCAGTCAGCAGCTAAGCCGTCGCGACCGGCGCGGCCAATTTCCTGACTGTAATTCTCAATCGATTTCGGCAAATCGTAGTGAATCACATGGCGAATATCGTTTTTGTCGATGCCCATGCCAAAGGCAATGGTGGCGACGATGCAGTCACATTCCCCGCGCATAAATTGCTGTTGAATGGACTGACGCAGATCATGCCCCATGCCGGCATGATAGGCGTGCGCACTGATGCCCGACTGGATTAATCTGGCCGCCACATCTTCCGCACTGTGTTGCAGGGTGACATAAACAATGGCGGACTGACCACGATGCGCCTGTAACCATTCAATCAGATAACGGTCTTTGTCCGCTTCGGGCAAGGCGTGAACATGCAAATGCAGATTGGCGCGATAAAAGCCGGTGGTGATGACGTTGGCCGGTTCAATGGCGAATTTCTGGCGCATATCCCTGATGACAGCGGGCGTGGCGGTGGCAGTAAGCAGAAGCACTTGCGGGATGTTTAGTGCCTGCTGGTAGTGCGGCAGTTTCAGATAATCGGGACGAAAATTATGCCCCCATTCGGAGATGCAGTGCGCTTCGTCAATCACCAGCAGGGATACGGGAACACGGGCGATGAAGTTGCGGAAATGCTCGTTTTTCAGCCGCTCAACCGAAATCATCAGGATTTTGATCTGTCCCTGCCTGACCTGCTGCATCACCGCACTGGATTGCTCGCGGCTCTGGGTGCTGTCAATACTGGCAGCGGGGATGTTTTGGGCTTGCAAGAATTCCAGTTGATCCTGAATCAGTGCCAATAGTGGTGACACGACCAGTGTCAAATGTGGTAAATGCAGTGCAGGCAGTTGATAGCACAATGATTTTCCCGAACCAGTCGGAAAAATAGCTGCCGCTGACTTGCCTTCAACGATTGCTTCAACCACTTCGGCCTGACCTTCACGAAAATCATCAAAGCCGAAATAGTGCTTTAGTGTATGTCTGATGGACATGATTAATGTATGTTTGACGTGTTAAATATCTTGATAAGCAACATTTTTAAATCCTCCATTATCCATGGCCGCACGGATAATGGTAGATTGGAAGAGCATCTCTTTTTTTGAAGAAAAAGGACGGTTCTGCCCTATCAATTTCTCGTGGATGTTCTTTTGCAAATACGGAAGTAATGCCTGATATGTTTGATTAGCCAGAGGGATAACCGCACCGGTGAATACACCCCAATCGCTAATGGGGATGATTCTGCTCGCTACCCCCAGATTTACGACTGCTGATAAACTCATGCCGATATCCATAATTGGGAATGTATTTTGCGTGTACAAATCCTGTATCAACACACCTTTTCGAGGAAAGACTTCCAGGACTTTAAATATCGAATAGAACGATTCCCGCACCCCTGTAAAGATACATTGATCCAGGGCGTTGGAGGGGGCCGGCTGTCTGTTGCACCATCGCAAGGCTATGCTGCCAAAGGGGTGAAGGTGTGAAAATAACGCAAATTCAGTCAGCGCATTAGACTCTTCACTGCTATCGCACACCACAATGTTCTTATGTGCCATATGCAGTTTTTTGGCAGCTCGCATCATTTCCTTCCGCGACATGGAATCCAGCATTTGCGAGGCCATTTGGTCAGCAAGGCGTTTCTTGCATTGATGATAATCCTTCACATGGGATGAATAATTAAATGACGACATTGTTTCTCCTGCTAATGCACAGATCGACCAGCAGCACCACAGCATTTTTTGAATTTCTTGCCCGAGCCGCAGGGACAGGGTTCATTGCGACCAACCTTGGTGCTGCGAACCGGCTTATGCATTGCAGCGGGATGGTATTCCGCACCACTGTCGAAGGCATGATTGATCAAGGTATTAATGGCAAATGGAAGATTTTCGAGGCTTCCTGTCAGTAGTTTTTCCTGCTCTACAGGTGTAACTTTTTTACCCGACATGATCAGAAGATCATCAGCCTTATGTTGATCAGACAGTACCATGATGGTTGTGATGGACTCCGTGAAAACGGAGATGGAATGGGGATCTTCTTGCGTCAGCCAGTATTGCGGACGTAGTGCA
This sequence comes from Mariprofundus sp., assembly GCA_027013105.1. GTDB lineage: Bacteria > Pseudomonadota > Zetaproteobacteria > Mariprofundales > Mariprofundaceae > Mariprofundus. The sequence goes on along the minus strand of JALUYG010000246.1, from coordinate 32,978 downwards.
ATGGCACGCGCAAATCCCCGGCACCACTCTCTTGCCACAGGTGTCAATTCTTTGTCCACACTATTCGCCGTATCGAACGGGCTCTGAATGAACCCATCAAGACGATCATTATTCAATCGGTTGTAGAAGCGTAGTAAGCCTTGTTGCGCAACCTCGTCCTCCTTCTCGGATTGAAACTCTGGCATGCCATTGTTAAACAGGATTGGATACCATTCGCTGGGCAATATCAGCGCGGGGGTGATGACAATGCCAAACATGAAACCATGTAGAAATTCAGGTATAAACTTACCCACTTCCTTGGTTTCCCTGTTCTTTTGAAACAAGGGCATAAGCGTATCAAAATCATCGCGCTCAAACATGGTAAACAGGACGGTTAAATAACTCCGCGCGCTACATTCAGCAATTAAATTGACGACATCATGCACCGGAGCAAACAATCGCCGGGTAAAATCCGAAATTTCTGCATGCGGCAGTTCATCTTCAATATCTTCAATCGTGATGGCTTCAGCATCAAGGTGTCCGGATTTCAGGGCGGCGAGCAAATCTTCCTTGAGTTCCTTCAATGCAAGCAGCATACAAATATTGGCCAGATAACCATATTCCTGTTGATTGAGCATATCGCTGCGTAGCCATGTACGAAACCATTCGACCAGTTTCTGACGCGGAAAATCATTTTGGCACATCAGAATGCCCATCGCATCTAAACAGGACATGCGTGCAAAGCTGTCCATGCCATCTAACTCGGCAAAAGACTTCAATGCGCAGGCATCGCCATTGCACACCGAGGCCAAAATTCGTCCCATATCTCTGGTGGATATATTGCCAAGGCAGTCCCACGCTTGTTCTCCCTGCGTGGAAAAATAATCACGGATGAGAGGGAAGGCATCGATATCACGTGTTTCCGCCGCCAGATACATGGCGTAAAACTTCAGCTTGTAAGCTTTTTCAGCAGGTTCTTCTATATTTTTGATTTCATTGATGCTGAGTTTCAGGGCGGCGTGCAATGCGGGTTTAATGTCGTCATAATGTTTGATGGCATTGTGCAATGCGTCCTCCGGCAAGCTATCATCGGGGAAGCTTAAAGCCTGAATAATAGCTTGATGGCTCGGCTGCATGGTTTCAGTCATGAACAGAGGTAACCACATCAAAGCAGCGCGGGCAGAGTTCGTTATGCACAGCGTGATCGGGGTGCGCAGCTGGGCCGAAATTCCAGCAGCGAGGGCATTTGACCCCTTCCGCAGCCTTGATGGTGATGGCGTCGCCATGCGTGACGCTGGCGGCGATGAACAGCTGTTCCCAGCTTTCGCCAATGGATTCGGCGAAGCTCTCATCCAGCCCCGGTACGGTGATGGCGGCGGCGATGGAGGAGCCGACCACCTTCTCCTTTTTGGCCTCATCGAAAGCGGCATTAACCTGTTCACGAATGGCGAAGAAGGCTTCCCATGCCGGCTCATCAATCTCGATATCGGCGACCGGGCGGAAGGTTTGCAGGTGGATGCTGCCTGCATCCGAGCCGGGCAGATATTCCCACGCCTCCTCCGCTGTAAATGGAAGGATCGGCGCGATCAGGCGGATCAGTGTGTCGGCCAGATCATAGAGCGTGGCGCGGGCCGAAGCGCGGCGGGTGGAATCGGCCGCATCGCAATAGAGGCGATCCTTGATGATATCGAGGTAGAAGCCGCCCAGGTCGACGGCGCAGAAATTGTGAATTTCCTGGTGGATACGGTGAAACTGGTAGGTTTCATTGCAGCGATGCACATGGCGTTCCAGTCGCGACAGTCGATGCATGGCCCACTGATCCAGCGGCACGCGATCGGCCAGTGCAACCCCATCGTGCTTGGGATCAAAACCGTTCAGATTGCCGAGCAGAAAGCGGATCGTATTGCGAATGCGGCGATAGGCTTCGGCCAGTTGCTTGAGGATTTCATCGGAGATTCGGATGTCTGCCGAGTAGTCGGAGGCGGCAATCCAGAGACGCAGAATATCGGCGCCCATCTGCTGGATAACCTTCTGTGGCGCAATCACATTGCCGCGCGATTTGCTCATTTTGTTGCCGTTTTTATCGACCACGAAACCGTGCGTCAAAACGCCCTTGAACGGCGCCGCGCCGCGCGTGCCGATGCTCTCCAGCAAGGATGACTGGAACCAGCCGCGATGCTGATCGGAGCCCTCCAGATAGAGATCGGCAGGGCTGCGCAAATCGGCGCGTTGCTCCAGTACGCAGGCGTGGGTGGAGCCGGAATCGAACCAGACATCGAGGATGTCGGTCTCTTTGTCGAAATCGGAACCGCCGCAATCCGGGCAGGTGGCTCCTTCAGGCAGAAAGTCCGCCACATCTTTGGCGAACCAGACATCGGCGCCGGCCTGCTCCACCTGTTTGGCGATGCTTTCCACTACCGCCGGCGTGGTTACAGCGTGCGATTCGCATGCAGTGCAGCGGATAGCGGTGATCGGCACGCCCCAGTTGCGCTGGCGGGATACGCACCAGTCGGGACGTTGCTCAACCATGGCATTGATCCGATTCTCACCCCATTCCGGCGTCCATGCGGTCTTTTTGATTGCTGCCAGCGCCTTGCTGCGCAGATCGTTATGATCCATCGAGATAAACCACTGCGGCGTGGCGCGGAAGATTAGCGGCTTGTGGCAGCGCCAGCAGTGCGGGTAGGAGTGGCTGATCTGGCTGGTCTGCAGCAGCGCACCGCAGTTTTGCAGGTGCTCGACCATGATGGCATTGGCCTGATAGACATGCCGGCCTTCGACGATGGGGGTGCCCTCGACAAATACGCCGGTATCGCCAACCGGATTAAAGGCTTTGAGGCCGTATTTCATGCCGATCTCGTAATCCTCCTGGCCATGGCCGGGGGCGGTATGCACCGATCCGGTGCCAGCTTCGAGCGTTACATGGTCGCCGACCAGGATGGGGGCATTTTGATCGAGATAGGGGTGGCGGAAACGGCGCTTGTCGAGTGTGTTGCCCCTGAAACGGGTGATGACTGTGCCGGTTGCACCAATCTCGCGCATCACGCCTTCGCGCAACTCCTCGGCCAGAATCAGGATTTCACCGGTTTTGAGGTTGTCATTATCGCCGGTATCGGTGATTTTCACGGCTGAATATTCGAAATCGGGGCCGACCGACACAGCCAGATTGGCCGGGATCGTCCACGGCGTCGTGGTCCAGATAACAATCGAGATGTCGCCGTTCAGTTCCGGCGCGATATCGGTCAGATCCTCGCCGGCAGCGAATTTTACATAGATCGAGTGGGAGGTGTGATCCTCATACTCCACCTCGGCCTCGGCCAGCGCGGTGGCGCAGGAGACGCACCAGTGCACCGGCTTGGCGCCTTTGTAGAGGCCGCCACCTGCGAGAAACTTGCCGATTTCGCGTACCGTATTGGCCTCGAAATGGTAGTCCATGGTGATATATGGGTTGGCCCAGTCGCCGATGACGCCGAGACGTTTGAACTCCTCGCGCTGCACATCGATCTGTCCGCTCGCATATTCACGACAGGCGGTACGGAATTCGGAGTCGGAGATATCCTCTTTCTTCCGCTTCTTCTTTTTGAATTTTTCTTCCACCTTCAGTTCGATCGGCAGGCCGTGGCAATCCCAGCCCGGCACATAGGGGGCATCGAAACCGAGCATCGAGCGCGAGCGCACCACGATATCCTTGAGCACCTTGTTGACGGCGTGACCGATATGAATGCTGCCGTTGGCATAGGGCGGGCCATCATGCAGGATAAACTTCGGCGCATCCTTGCGCGCCGCGCGCAGCTGTTGATACAACTTTGCATCTTCCCACTGCTGCAAGCGCTTCGGCTCGTTGGTCGGCAGGTTGCCGCGCATCGGAAAATCCGTTTTCGGCAGGAATACAGTTGGTCGGTAATCAAATTTTTCAGTCAAAATAAAACCTCATTTTTTTAGACGCGGATGAACGCAGATATTCGCAGATGGAAAAACATATTAACAAGTGCGCCTCTTACATTCGTATTTATCTGCGTCGATCTGCGTACATCTGCGTCCAAATATTTTAACCCCTGCTTTGGATCTTGCGCCGGATTTCTACACGTTCTCCGGCAAAGTTTACTAACAGGCCAACCTCGATGCCTGTGGCTTTGAGGTAGTTGACCAGTTGAACTTCGTGAGCCGGCAGGATATGCGATACGGCTTTCAATTCCAGTATGACTTGATCATCCACAATCAAATCGGCGAAATATTCGCCAACGCAGATGTTCGCAGATAGAAAACCATTACGTATCAATCATTCAGTTAACGCGCATGGACTTTTTCCACCCCGTGATATGAAGAAACATTATCACAGGGTGGAAAAAGTCCATGCAAGCGCGTTGTTTGTTTCATGTTAAGTCTGAAACTTATACTTACCTCATGTCTGAACATCAATTTCCTCTGTTCTTTGCCTTTATCAGCGTCAATCAGCGTTCATCTGTGTCAAAATATTCTTTGCTGCTTTGCAGTCTTTGGCGATCTGGGCGGCGAGGTCGTCGTGGCCGGTGAAGGTGCGATCTTCCCGGATACGTTTCACAAACGAGACATTCAGCCATTGATCGTAGAGATCCACATCGGCGTCGAGCAGGTGCGTCTCCAGCAGCAGCGTACGTCCGTTGAAGGTGGGGCGGTAGCCTAGATAGGCTGCACCATGCCACTGTTGGTCTGCGCTTTCGGCATGCACGGCATAGATGCCAACCGGCGGGTGGGCCAGGTCGGCAACATCGATATTGGCGGTTGGAAAATTCATCTGCCGCCCCCGCTTGTCGCCATGCAACACTGTGCCGGCAATCGAGTAGTCGCGCCCGAGCAGCGTATGCGCCAGCTCGAAATCGCCCGCTTCGACCGCCGAACGGATGCGGGAAGATGAGACCACTGCCCCCAGCATCTCGAATGCGGCGGCTTCCGTCACGGTGAAGCCGCTGGCATCGCCGAGCCTGCGCAGATCATCCACATGCCCCTGGCGATCATGGCCGAAGGCGAAATCGTAGCCGACATGGATATGTTTAAACTGGAAGGTGTCATGCAACTGTTTGGAAAACTTGCCGGCAGACCAACCGGCCAGTTCCATATTGAATTCCAGCAGCAGCACGGCATCGACGCCTGCTTCTTCAAGATAGTGCATTTTTTCATGCACATGGCAGAGCCGGCGCGGCGACTCTTCCGGGAACAGCACGGCGCGCGGATGCGGCTCGAAGGTCACCACAATCGTCGGCCCGCCCGCCGCTTCGGCATGGCCGCGTGTTTCCGCCAGCACTTGTTCATGGCCCATATGTACGCCGTCAAAATTACCGATGGTGATGGCGCCGCCCTTAAAATCCGCTGTGTCGGCAGCTTCCTGCCAGGAGTGAAAAATACGCATCGGCCAACTCTAGCGCGTTTGCCCGCATCCATCACTGCCCGGAGACCAAAAAAGGTGTCAGGAACCTTTTTTATTCTGAATAATGTGCTATGCTGGATCTATGGGACGACCGAAGAGAATTGCTTTGGGTGGGTATATCTACCATGTGATCAATCGTTCGAATGAGCGAAAGCAGATTTTTTTCTCGGAAGGCGATTACAAAGCATTTGAGCGGGTGTTGTGGCAGGCGGCAGATCGCTTTGAGGTGAATGTGTTGTCTTATTGCATTATGCCGAACCACTGGCATTTGGTGCTGCAACCATTAAAGGATGGCGAACTATCCAGGTTTATGGGCTGGCTTACGCTGACGCATACACAACGCTGGAGGGCATACAGAAAGAGTATTGGTTCCGGACACCTGTATCAGGGGCGTTTTAAATCGTTTGTTGTGGAGTCCAATGCATACTTTCTTTCGCTGTGCCGATATGTTGAAAGAAATCCTTTGAGAGCCGGGCTGGTGGAGCAAGCAGAAGCGTGGCGGTGGAGCAGTCTGTGGTTGAGGGTTTCCGAAATATCTCAAGGCAGATTGGCCCAATGGCCGGTAGCGCGGCCCGATCACTGGTTGTCTCTGGTGAACGGCTTCGATGAACGGCATGATACGGATAGCGCCCTGACACAAATTCGCAGTTGCGTGAATCGTGGTCGCCCGTTTGGCAGCGACTCCTGGGTTGAACACACATCAGCCACGCTTGGTTTACAATCCACCATCAGGTCGAGGGGAAGGCCAAGAAACAAAAAAGGTTCCTGACACCTTTTTGGGCCTGACACCTTTTTGGGCGGCGGGTTATTGCAGGGGGGTGGATTTTTCCGGCCAGTGGCATTCGGTGGCGACAGGGCACTCCGGGCATTTCGGTTTGCGCGCTGTGCAGGTGTAGCGGCCATGCAGAATCAGCCAGTGGTGGGCGTGCTGCATGAACTCTTTCGGGATGGCTTTGAGTAGCCCTTTTTCGACATCCAGCGGGGTTTTTCCGGGGGCGAGTCCGGTGCGGTTGCCGACGCGGAAAATATGGGTGTCCACGGCCATGGTCGGTTCGCCGAACAGCACGTTGAGCACCACATTGGCGGTTTTACGGCCAACGCCGGGCAGCGCTTCCAGTTCCTTGCGGGTGCGCGGCACGTTGCCGTCATGCCTTGTTACCAGCATTTCGCAGGTGCCAATCAGGTGTTTCGCCTTGCTGTTGTAGAGGCCCAGCGAGGAGATGTAGCCTTTCAGCTTCTCCTCACCGAGATCGAGGATCGCCTGCGGTGTGTTGGCGACGGGGTAGAGTTTGGCTGTCGCCTTATTGACACCGACATCGGTGGACTGGGCCGAGAGCATCACCGCCGCCAGTAGTTCGAATTCATTGCTGTAGTTCAGTTCGGTGACCGGCTCCGGGTCGGCGGCTCGCAGCTGTTCAAAAAAGCGCCGGACTTCGGCGGCTGTCATGGTGGCGGGCAAGGTTTATTCGTTCACTTCTTTCATGGTCAGGGTGACCTGCCGGTCGATGATGTCGCCGGCCGGGTTGAGCACCTGTTCGACGAGAAAGAGGGTGTCGGCATCAATTTTTTCGATTTTGCCGTTATGCTTGCCCAGATAGCTGCCGCGACGGACGATATAGCCCTTGTGCTGCGCATCTTCGATCATGGCGACACGTTCGCCGCCCATGCTGAAAATGGCCACCAGTTTGAGCGCATCGAGATCGTAATCCTCCAGCTTTTCGCGTTTGTGATTGTTCAGGCGCATGCGGTTTTCGTGCAGGGTGGTGCGCCCCTGCGGAGCCACGCGGGCAAGATAGGAGGCGAAGGGGTCGCGAAGGTTGGCGAAATCGATCTCCGGCGCCTTGACCATGTGCTGCATGGCGTCGGGGATGTCCGCTTGAACAGTGGCCGGCGCCGGCGCAGCCAGCAGCGACGTCACAGTCATGCATAGTCCCGCAATCAGCCCTGTCAGATATTTCATGCTTGCCTCCCTGCGTCAGCTATTCCTTCATACATGCAATTACAGCAGAATAATGAGTTATCTGCAAAGTATGATGGCTCTATTGTGATTACTGCAAGAGTAGCAAGTAGCAGGCCATCCGAGCAAATGCTATGCGACGAACTGTTTTTGGTCTTTTTCGCAGGCGGCTCACTTTATAGTGCATCCAGGTGATCGAACTGCGTCAGATGGGCCGGTCTGGCGGCCTGGACGCCTTTGGCTTGCACCAGCAGTTTGAACACTTCGCCCATGCCGAACGGCATCAGCATGCGTTTCAGGTGGGCCATCAGGTGCATGCTGACGTTGTCATTTTGCGTGGATAAAGATTGAATCAGCGATTGCACCGATGGCGATTGGCCCAGCCAGCCGCCCTGGCTCATCCATAACAGCGGCTCCAGTCCGGCACGGCGGCCAGCCTGAACCAGGGCGGTGAAATCGACATGGGCGGTGATATCGCGGCTACCCGGCGCGGATAACACATCTTCGCAGGCGGTTTGCCCGACATGCGCCAACAGCGTGCCTTCGACGCGCGCCTGTCGATAATACTCCCGCTGCGAATAGCCGTAATCGACCGTGAACACGAAACCGCTAACGATGATGCGGCTGAGCTGTTGCTGCCATGCGGAGAGGGCCGGATTCCACTCGGAGATATAATCATCCGGCCATGCAGCGATCAGTTCTGGCGCGATATCGGGAGCATCCTGCATCGGCTCGAGTGCATCGCGCCAGCCAAAGGCATTACCATTCAAGCCCACGCCGCGCTCAAAAAAAGCGCCGTTATGATAATGAAAACAGCGCACCGGAAAGGCGTCGGGTAACTCATTACTGAAGTAGACCACATGCTTCATGCCGCCCACATTCTCCAGCGCCGATTCGATCTGGACGGATAACTGTTTCTCCTCAAACAGCTGGCTTTGCCGCGCTCTGAGCTGCGCGCAGCGCTCGACTGAAATTACGGTATCGGGCTGCTGCATAGTAAACTGGCTGAGCAGATCGAGCAGGGAAGCCAGCTGCCGGCCGGAGCCGGAACCCTGTTCGATCAATGTCCAGCACTCCGGTTCGTCCATCTGTCGCCATGCGTCAAACACCAGATCGGCCATGGCCAGCGTCGACCACGGGCCGAGTTCGGAGGCGGTGACAAAATCTCCCTGTTCGCCGAAGACCGTTTTTGTTTCATAATAACCCAGCTCCGGTTCGTAGAGCGCCGCCTGCATAAATTGATCGAACGGCAGAAAACCGCCGGCCTGCTGCAGCCGTTGTCGGATGATGTCGTATAAAGCGCGTTGTCTGGCCATGGTTGACGCTGTTATCCCCCCGGACTACGTTTCGTTCATTCCATCATAAACGAGGAAACGATATGTCTTCAGATTTAATTATTCATGTTAGCGACGAAAGCTTTGATGCCGATGTGTTGAAAGCGTCCGGCCCTGTCGTTGTTGATTTCTGGGCGCCATGGTGCGGCCCGTGCAAACAAATCGCGCCGATTCTGGACGAAGTGGCCAGCGAGAAGCAAGGTCAGGTCACCATCGCCAAAATCAATATCGACGACAATCCCAATACGCCGGGCAAATACGGCGTGCGCGGCATTCCCACCCTGATGCTGTTTTCCGGTGGCAATGTGCAGGGCACGAAAGTCGGCGCGGTCAACAAAGCCAAGCTGATCGAATTTATCGACGAACATCTGGATTAATCACCCGTACCGGGCTGATTCTTTCATTCACACCAAAAAGGCAGGGGTTATCCTCTGCCTTTTTGGTTGCCGAATGCTGGCCAAATAGTTGACTTGAACTTTGTAAAAATTTTGCGTAAAAACAGCCGGAAGAACAGATGACAGTTGTATGTTGCTTCTGCACAGAGTTGAAATGCTGCATGGCTTTAAATACATGTACCTCCCCTAGCCCGGCACTATTCTGTTTCAGTTTTCCCCGATCATAATGGTTTTCAAAAAGGAGAAAGAGGTGATTCGCATCATATCCATTAGTATATTCATAGTATGGATGAGTCCGGCATATGCTGCTGTGATAAATAGATCATTTACGGCTCCGATGGCTGCCCATGATCCTCTCTTATGGCAACAGTCCAATGGCTGGAGCAATGGTGCGCCCTTTCAGGTGGGGTGGCGCTCTGATCACATTTCATTTGTAAACGGGCGACTGACTTTACAGTTGGACAACCAACCGGGTTGTAGCTTGATTTCCACTACGTGCTCGAATCAACCTTACGCATCCGGTGAATATCGTAGTGTAGACTTTGTCTCGCATGGGCAAGTGAGTTTCCGTGCAAAGGCGGTCAAAGCCAGTGGCATAATCACCAGCCTGTTCTTATACACAGGTCCAAGCGATGGGCAACCTCATGATGAAATCGATTTCGAGTTTTTAGGTAAAGACACCACAAAAGTACAAATTAATTATTTCACTGCAGGTGTAGGGGGTCACGAAGTATTGCTCCCTCTGGGCTTTGATGCTTCCCTGGCTTTTCATGACTATATGATTGAATGGTTGCCCAATGCGATTAATTGGTACATTGACGGCATATTAAAGCATAGCGTGTTGGCAGGGGGTGGTGTTACATTACCCAGTTATGCCCAGCATATTTTTATGAATTTGTGGGCGGCAACAGGCGTTAACCTCTGGAGTGGCGCCTTTACCTATAATGCACCGCTACAGGTTCAGGTGGATCAGGTGAGTTATATACCAGTGAATAGTATCAATCGCCCTCCCGTTCCAACAGCGCAGGCTATCACAACACCTTCAAACAGGTCAGGCACAAGCCAGATTATAGCCAATGACCCTAATGCAAGGGACACTCACACCTATATTATCTCTACAACGGCAATGCATGGAACAGCATCTGTCAATGCTGTGGGAGTGACTGGCTACACGCCAAATACAGGTTATACAGGTACAGACAGCTTTGTGGTAACAGTGACAGACAACGGCACGCCACAAAAATCTGGCGTAGTAACGATTAATGTAACGGTAACGGCACCTGTAGTCGCTGCATCTGCAGTCGGCGGAGGCGGTTGTTCTATCAATTCATCCTCTCCTTTTGATCCGGTTATGCTTCTTTTGCCTTTATTTGCACTCATCGGCCTGATAAGACAACGAAATAAAACTTTACAGTTTATGCTGTAAATGCAATTTTAAAAGTGAGTTCATGGAAGTTCCTGTGTTTTCCCCAAATGCATCTTCTAAATTCTTATGCCGCAGTTGTGGTTGACAGTTCGGGCCGGTTCCATAGTTTGACTCGTTTTCTACTTGGAGGGGATGCGTGATCTTTACGAAAAGCAGTACGCTGAAAAATCAGCTGACCGAGACGGTTGCGCTCTGGGGGATCTGCTTCTTTCTGTTGCTGGGGCTGGGGATTTACGTTTTCTTCCATGATATCGAAACATTTCTGATCAATCGGGACGCCGATCAGAAAATGGCATCGGCTGCGTCTGAACTGAGTCAGTTGCTGGAGCGCGGGCGGGCTGCGCCCATCGATGCGCCGGTCAAGGCGGAACTGAAAGCCTATACCCACGATGCATCTGTGGCGGCGGTGGCGCTGATCGATGCGAACGGTATTCGCTATATCGCCGTGGGAGATCAACTGCCGGGGCTTGCCGGCGCTGCAGGGTTGCATGATTATGAGCGGCTCAGAAGGAGCGTCGAAGCTGATCCGGCGCTCTATCTCTATAGCCGCAAATTGTATGGCCGCCCCGATACGCTGGTCATGGTGATGGATAGCTCATCAACGACGGCGTCGCTGACAATGACGACAGAGTTCACTCTGGTGTTGATGATGGTGCTGCTGCTGATCTCCATCAAAGCGTTGCATTTTGTGCTTGGACGGCGGCTCGTCAGCCCGGTGGATAGTCTGAGCAGCGCCATGGAGAATCGGCCGCCGGATGATTTCGCCGCCAGTATGCCACAGGAAATTGCCCGGGCGATGGCGGTGTATGAACAGCTTCAGCAGCGTCATGATGTGATGAAGATGCAGTTTCTGAATCTGATGGAGGCGTTGCCGGGCTGTTTCTGGTGGTCTGAGGATGCCGCGTGCTATACGGGGGTCTCCGATAAGGCCGAGAGCCTGCTGTCGAGCAGTGTTGAGGGTTTAACCTCGGCGCGGTTATGGTCGTGGCTGCAATCGCCGGCGCAGGCGCGTATTAACCGCCAGCGCCTGCAGGCGGCAGTCAATAAAAGAGAGCCGGGCATCGATTTCGCCTATCAGGCGATGTCGGGCGACCAGCTCCGCTGGTTCGGTGAAACAGTTACGCTCTCCTATAACAGCGCAGGCGAGCTGGCGGCAGTGTATGGCATCATCAATGATATCAGCAGTCGCAAGGAGCGTCAGAAGCAGCAGGCCGAGAAGCTGGAACTGGCGCAGCGCATGAAAGCGACAGCCACGCTGGTGGGCGGCATTGCGCATGAATTCAACAATGCGCTGGCCGGTATGAATGGCAACCTGTTTCTGGTTAAGGCCCGGCCGGATGATCCGATGACCACTGAGCGGATTGAGCGGATTGAGAAACTGATCGATCATGCCGCCACAATGATTGAACAGATGCTGGCCTTTGCGCTGCAGAGCAACCTGACGCCGGGTCCGGTGGTGATGACAGATTTTCTGCATCAGTTTCGGAGCCATGTGTTGCCGATGCTGGGTGGCGGTCGGGCCTTTAGCCTGACGATCGATGAGGACGCTGCCGAGCCTGCAAACTGCACCGTGCATGCCGATGTGACCAAACTGCAGGAGGCGCTCATGCAGTTGATTGAGAACGCCATCAATGCCACAGCAAAGACGGCGCATCCGGAGATCGCGATCCGCCTCTCCTGTTTTGAAGCAGGCGCCGATTTTGCCAGCCGTTTCAAAGGCGCAGGCGGCAGGAAGCTGGTGCATATTCGGGTGTCGGATAATGGCTGCGGCATGTCGGATGAGGTGCGCCAGCGCATTTTTGAACCATTCTTCACCACCAGCGAGGTGGGCGCAGGCACAGGGCTGGGGCTGCCGATGGTTTATGGCTATGTACGCCAGATCGGCGGTTATATCGATGTTGAAAGCAGTGAAAATGAGGGCGCCGCCTTCCATCTCTATCTGCCGCTAACGCAGCAGGTTGAAGATCGGGAGAACAATACGATTACCCACGGCCACAAGGAGACGGTGCTGGTGATCGATGACGAGGCGATGTTTCTGGACTCCTGTTGTGATGTGCTGACGGAGTTGGGTTATCTCACGCTGGCGGCCCATAGCGGCGAAGAGGCGATGCGAATTTTTCGTCAGCACCGGGATGTGATTCAGTTGGTGCTGACCGATGTGGTGATGCCGGGAATAGGCGGCGTTGAATTGTATCGGCGTATTCAGAAGCTGCAGCCCGGCACGCCATTTCTGTTTTTCACCGCGTATGATCAAACCTACCCGCACGCCACGGATATTTTCAGCGGCAACTGCGAGATTCTGGAGAAACCATTCCATATTCCTGCGCTGAGTCAGGCGGTAGAGCGGGCCATCCAGCAGCATCATTCGGCCACCACTTAACGGTATTCTGAAACACGACGTCCATGTGGGTGAGCGCGCCTGTTTGCCTTGCAAGCTCGGGGGGCTGTCCTAGAGTGCCGCGCCCCGAGGAGTTTGCATGTTTCAGATATATTACGACCACGCCGCCAGAGCCAAAGACGATATTCTCTCCGGCCTGACCGTGGCCTTTGCGCTGGTGCCCGAGGCTGTCGCCTTCGCTTTTGTCGCCGGCGTGAATCCACTGGTAGGGCTCTACGGCGCATTTCTGATGGGGCTGGTGACTTCGCTGGTCGGCGGTCGCCCCGGCATGATTTCCGGTGCAACCGGTTCGATGGCTGTGGTGATGGTGGCGCTGGTGTCGCAGCACGGCGTCGAATATCTCTTTGCCACCATGGTGCTGACCGGGTTGCTGCAGATGATGTTCGGCGCGGCCCGTTTCGGTAAATACATCCGTATGGTGCCGTACCCGGTGATGCTCGGTTTTGTGAACGGCCTGGCTATCGTTATCTTTCTGGCCCAGATGGAGCAGTTCAAAAGCCGCGCCGCAGACGGGTCGCTGCACTGGCTCTCCGGCTCGCCGCTGTTGATCATGCTGGGGCTGGTGGCGTTGACCATGGCGATCATGTATCTCCTGCCCAAAATCACCCGCGCTATTCCGGCCGGTCTGGCCGCGATTATCACCATCAGCCTGATCGTGATTTTCGGCGGGCTGGACACCAAAACCGTCGGCGATATTGCCGATATCAGCGGCGGCTTTCCGGCTTTTCATCTGCCGTCGGTGCCGTTCAATCTGGAAACGCTGCAGATTATCCTGCCCTACGCTTTCATTCTGGCCGGCGTCGGCTTGATCGAATCGCTGCTGACAATGAGCGTGGTCGATGAGATGACCGGCACGCGCGGTCAGGGTAATCGCGTCTCCATCGGGCAGGGGCTGGCCAATACGGTGAATGGCTTTTTCGGCGGCATGGGCGGCTGCGCCATGATCGGGCAGACCATGATCAATGTCACATCCGGCGGTCTGCGTAATCTTTCCGGCATCGCTGCGGCGCTGTTTCTGCTGATATTCATCATGTTCGCCTCCGGGCTGATTGCCATGGTGCCGGTGGCGGCGCTGGTCGGGTTGATGTTCATGGTGGTGATTGGCACCTTTGAGTGGGGCAGCTTCAACCTGCTGAAAAAGATTCCGCGCGAAGATTCGTTTGTCGGCATTCTGGTGGCCGTGGTGACTGTGTTCACCAATCTGGCGACCGCCGTGATTATCGGCGTGATCGCCTCGGCGCTGGTGTTCGCCTGGAAGCAGGCGCGTCACATCTATGTCATCACCGAGGATCGCGACGACGGTTCGCGCGTCTATCGGGTGCACGGGCCGCTGTTCTTTGCATCGGCGCACCGCTTCAATGAGCTGTTTGATCCCGACAACGATCCCGACAATGTGTACATCGATTGCGCCATGTCGCGCATTGCCGACCATTCCGCCATCGAGGCGATCGACAATCTGGCCGAACGCTATAAACAGGCCGGGAAACATCTGCACCTGAAACATCTGAGTCCCGAATGCCGGCAGTTGCTGAGCACCGCCGCCGATCTGGTTGAAGTCAATATCAAGGAAGATCCCACCTACCATATTGCCGACGACAAGCTGGCGTGAATCAGATGGCGTGGCGCGCTTCAATCATGATTTCCACTCTGCGGAAGAGATCCGCACCGGCGGCGTTGGCTGTGGCGGCATAGAGCGATCGCCCGGTTCCTTTACTATCCAGGCGCACATCGGCGATGCCCTGTTGTTGCAGAAAACCGGCCACAACGCCGGCGCGCCTGGCGGATAACGCCATATCTGCTGAAGCGCTGCTGTTTTCTTTGGCATGCCCGATCACATGGATAACTGAACTGCGATAGCGTTTGAGCATGGCGACGGTCTCCTGGAGTGCGGCATGCGCCTGTGGTCGCAGTTGCGCGGAACCGGGTGCGAAACTGGCCTGATGCGCCAGTATCAGATTCAGTCTGTTCAGCGCGGGGCGATAAACGATCAGGTTTTCCTGTGCGGCCGATTTGAATCGTACCGCCTCCTCTTCCTGCAGGCCGGTATATTTGGCAAGGTTCAACAGCCGGTCGGATATGGTGATTTCCACTCTGCGGTAGGCATCAGCCTGTGGATGGCGGCCGGCTATGTGATAGGCCGCTCTGCCTGTTCCACCGCTGTGAATACGCAGTGGACTCATGCCGCGCTGTTGCAGGTAGTCGGCGATGGTTTGAGCGCGTTGCTGTGACAGTTTTTTGTTTGTTTCAGCGCTGTTGTGATCATCGGCATGGCCGGTAATTTCAACGCTGGCATAGGGGTGCCGTTTTAGCATGGCGGCCAAATCAGCCATGACAGCATCAGCCTGTGCCGTCAGTTGTCTGGAGCTGTGTGGAAAGGCGGCCTGATGCGCCAGAGTTAACTTGAGCTGATCCTGGCCTGATCGTCTGACGATCAGATCATGCTGCCGGGTGGACGGGAAGGCGCGAACGCTCTGCTCCAGCAGGTTCATGTCTTTTTTCAGTTCGAGTAACTGGCTGCTCATGCTGAGATCCAGCGGATGGCGGGTGATGACGGCATGATTACTTGTCGTATCGGGTTTGTCATCCGCATGGCCTGTTGCAATGCGCCACGCTTCTACGCCCTGCTGTTGCAGGTAACGGGCGGCTGCATGGGCTCGGCGCGCGGTAAGATGGGGTACCGACCTGGTGGTTGCACGGTCGGCTGAAGCATCGCTGATGAGAATATTTGCATCGGTATAGCGCTTCATTGCAGTGGCAATATCATCCAGCACCATCCGGCTTTTTGGAGTGAGTTGATCTGATCCGGGTGAGAATCCGGCCTTATCGGTGGTGTAGAGGTGGAGTCGGGTGGGGGAGGGGCGTTCGATGATCAGGAAATCCCGAGCCGCTGACCGGGACTGCTGCAGTTCATGTTGACGTTTATCCAGAGAGATGACGACTTGATGTTTCAATATTATACGGGAACCGACACCGAATGCCACAGTGCCAACTCCGCCTTCATCCATGCTGGCGGCGGCGCCTCCTCCGCCTCCGGCGCCAATAAATGCCATGGTGATGCCCACCTGCGCCATTTTGGCAAATGTTTTTTTATCTTCTCTTGATAACGGGTGGGTGCATCCTGCAGTTAATATCAGCAGGCAATACACCACGGCAATTCGCCACCAGTCCATCATACCGTCCAATCCGAGATTACATCACTCATTCGACCTTATACCTTCTAACGCGCATGGGCTTTTTCCTCCCTGTGATAAGCAAACCGGTGAAGCAATGGGTGTTGCCTGATCCGGTGCGATAGTGCATTCACAATTCACGGGGTGGAAAAAACCGTGCAGGCGGGTGGTTTGTTCCATGTTAACCAGATAATGAGTCGATCTCATCGGGATGAATATTTCACGGGGGATCATCCAAGCCCTGTTGGGTGTTGCATGCATCACCGGATCAGGGTGCGGGAGTGTTTTTCCATGGTTGATGGCTTTGAAAGGCGTCGGTAAAATGTAAAAGAGATGAATGGATTTCTGGCGACTTGTCCAGCATTACCTGCGCCAGAAGAAAGGTGAGAAAATCAGCAACAATGTGAAAATTTCGAGGCGGCCGGCGATCATGCCGACGACCAGCAATATCTTGGCCATGGCCGGCAGGGTGAGATAGTTCGAGGCCGGACCGATGGTGGGCCCGAAGCCCGGGCCTGTATTGGAAATACAGGTGAGGGAGGCCGAAATCGAAGTGAGGATATCCACGCCGGTCAGCGAAACCAGGATGGACAATGCGAAGATGACGCAAATATAGAGGACGGCGAACGCCCATAGCGACTGAATGATGTTGTCGGGAACGGTGCGGTGGTTCACTTTGACATGCAGGATGGCGGCGGGGTGGAGGAACCGTTTGAGTTCCACAAGGCTCTGCCGGCTGAGCAGCATCATGCGAATAATTTTCAGACCGCCGGCCGTGGAGCCCGCCGAGGCTCCGACAAACATGGCGACAGCCAGCAGCAGTAGCGCAGCAGGCGGCCAGAAGCTGTAATCGGCGTTGATAAAGCCGGTTGAGGTGGCAATGGACAGCAGTGTGAATGCCATCTGATCCCACCGCACATGCGATGTCACGCCGACCAGCCAGAGCGCTGCGATCAGCGCCAGCAGCCAACAGAGATAGGTGAGAAATTCACCATCGCAGATATAGCTGCGATACAGGCCGCCGCGCAGGGCGGCGTAGTGCAGTGCAAAATTCACGCCGCCCAGAAACATAAACAGCGTGGCGATCCAGTTCAGCGATGGCTTGTCGTAAAAGCCGAAACTGGCGTCATGGGTCGAAAAGCCGCCGGTGGAGAGGGTGCACATAGCGTGATTGACCGCATCGAAGAGGTTCATGCCGTCGGCCCAATAGGCTGCAGCGCATGCTATGGTCAGCGTGCAATAGATCAGCCACAGCGCCTTGCCGGTCTGGCTGATGCGGGCGGTCAGTTTGTCTTTTACCGGTCCCGGCACTTCCGCCTTGAACATCTGCATGCCGCCAATTCCGAGAAACGGCATAATGGCGATGGCCAGCACAATAATACCCATGCCGCCAAACCACTGCAGCATGGAACGCCAGAACAGAATGGAAGGCGGCTGCTGATCCAGATGATTCAGAATTGTCGCCCCTGTGGTGGTGAGTCCGGATGCTGTTTCAAAAAAAGCGTTGATAAATGAGTGGCATACGCCGGTCACCATGAACGGAATAGCGCCGATTACCGACAGGAAGAACCACGACAGGGCGACGATCAGGCAGCCTTCGCGCCGGTTGATGGTGGTGGGATAGGGGCCGGACAAGACTTTAAGAAACAGGCCGAGCGCGATCACTGCAGCGCCGCTGAGCAGAAAGTGCGGCGAGTGGGCGGTGTGGTAGAATAGTGACACCAGCCCCGTTGTCAGCATGGCGATGCCGAACAGGGCGCACAAATTGCCCATGATCCAGGTAATTGTTTTAATATTCATCGAACAGGCAGGATCGACCACTCTCCCTTTATTATTTGTACGGCAAACAGTCGCTCGAACAGTACTCTTCCATGCAGGGGGCGAAAACCACAGATTGGCCAACACCCAAAATTGATGGCTGTGCAGGAAGTCGCCAGCGTATCTATGGCCGGACGTGACGCGTTATTGCGATTGCCGAATGCGAAGGATTCAGCTACATTCTGAAACGGCTTGGCGTTTCAGGCAGGGAGGGCGATTGAAAGGCGTGAGACTGGTGGTGCTGAAGGCGTTGGCGGATGCGATGCGTCCGCTATTCGAAGCTGCGCGCGATTTGACGCCGATTGTGCTGGTTATTCTGTTCTTTCAGGTGCTGGTGCTCAGACAGTCAATTCCCAATCTGGAGGAGATGCTGGTCGGTCTGGCGCTGGTGTTGACCGGTCTGGCGCTGTTTGTGCGCGGGCTGGATATCGGCATGTTTCCGCTCGGTGAATCGATGGCGCGCGCCTTTGCCAAAAAAGGCAATATCTACTGGTTGCTGGCGTTTGCTTTTCTGCTCGGTTTCGGCACCACGGTGGCTGAGCCGGCGCTGATTGCCGTGGCCGGCAAGGCCGCCCGGATCGCCGCCGACAGCGGCATGATTGGCGATACGCAGGCGGCCATGGATGGTTATGCCAATGGACTGCGGCTGACTGTCGCCATTTCGGTCGGGACGGCGATTGTGCTGGGCGTCTTGCGAATTCTCTCCGGCTGGCCGGTGCATTTCTGCATTATGGCCGGTTATGCGGTGGTGGTGGCGTTGACCATGTTTGCGCCCAAAGAGATTATCGGCATTGCATATGACTCCGGCGGCGTCACCACCTCGACGATTACCGTGCCGCTGGTGACCGCCCTGGGTATCGGTCTGGCTACCTCGATCCGCGGCCGCAACCCGCTGCTGGACGGGTTTGGTCTGATTGCATTTGCTTCGCTGCTGCCGATGATATTTGTGATGGCATACGGCATGCTGATTTTATGAACCATGCATCTGATTGAATCGTTTTTCGACACCTTGCAGTCCACGCTGGGCGATGTGCTGCCGCTGGGGCTTTTTCTGCTCGGGTTCCAGTTTCTCGTGCTGCGTCAGCCGATCGCCAACGCCTGGCGGGTGGTGCGCGGCTTTATCTATGTGTTGCTCGGGCTATCGCTGTTTCTGATGGGGCTGGAGAAAGCCATTTTTCCGCTCGGTGAAGTGATGGCGGCGCAGCTGACCGATCCGCTGTTTTTATATGGGACTGAAGCTGCCGAAGTCACCACTGTGCAGTGGCAGCATTTCGGCTGGGTCTATGGGTTCGCCTTTGCCATCGGGCTTGCGACGACGCTGGCGGAACCGGCTCTGATCGCGGTCGGCATGAAGGCCGAGCAGGTCTCCGGCGGCGCGGTTTCAGCCTGGGGATTGCGGCTGGCGGTGTCGCTCGGCGTGGCGCTCGGCGTCTCGATCGGTTGCTACCGTATTGTCACCGGCACGCAGTTGTGGCTCTATATCATGGCGGCTTATTCGATTGTGATTGTGCAGACCATGCGGGCGCCGCCGATGATTATTCCGCTGGCCTATGATTCGGGCGGGGTGACCACGTCGACGGTGACAGTGCCGCTGCTGGCGGCGCTCGGGCTTGGTCTGGCAGAGGCTATTCCGGGAAGAAGTCCGTTGATCGACGGTTTCGGTCTGATTGCATTCGCCAGCGTATTCCCCATCATGAGCGTGATGGCGTATGCGCAGGCGAGTCACTGGCTGATGCTGCAGCGGGAAAGGAAACAACAAGAGAAGCAGGGGGGTGGATGATGCGCTTTAAACTATTGATTGCACTGGTGGCGGATACCAAAACGGATCAGATTATGGCCGCCGCGCGTGAGGCCGGGGCGACCGGCGCCACTGTGGTGGGCGACGCCCGCGGCGAAGGGTTAAACCCAAAGAAAACATTCTTCGGGCTGGCGCTGGAGGCGCAGCGCGACATGGTGCTGTTTCTGGTCGAGGAGCATTTGAGCCGAAATATCCTCGAACGCATCGCGGCGGAAGCCGGTTTTGAGGAGCATCCCGGCTCAGGCGTGGCGTTTCAGATCGATGTTGAAGATGCGGTTGGCCTGGGCGGGCAGATTATGTGCCTGATGGATGAAGTGGAGGAGAAGCTATGAATGGCGATTTTAATTCCAGCCCTGATGGAGCGAATGTCATCACGGTCCGGGATGTGATGAAAACAGAGTATGATATGGTGGATGGCGTGGCTTCAGTGCGCCAGGCGCTGGCCGTGATGCAGCATGTCGAGACCAAATGCCTGATTGTCGATAAGCGGCATGAACAAGATGAATATGGCATCGTGGTGATCGCCGATATTGCCCGCCATGTGCTGGCGGCCAATCGATCCCCTGATCGGGTCAGTATTTACGAGGTGATGACCAAGCCGGCGGTGACGGTGCATCCATATATGGATATCCGCTACGCCAGTTCACTGTTCGCCCGACTCGGGTTGTCGCGTGCGCCGGTGGTGGAAAATGGCAAGGTGATCGGCATTATCAGCCATACCGATATGGTGCTCAAGGGGCTGGTGAAGCTGGTTTAAAATCGCCAGCTGCGCATTTTACGTGCTTTCGCAGTCTGGCGGGTTATAGTAAGGCGGGACACTACTTAACGCGCATGGATTTTTTTCCATCCCGTGATATGAAACATTATCACAGGGTGGAAAAATCATGCAGGCGCGTTGTTTGTTTCATGTTAACAGGGGTTTTAGTTATGCGTTTGCCAATCGTTCTGATTTTATCACTGTTTATGTTGTCATCCTGCGCCGCTCTTCGTTCAGCGATGGTGACAACGATGGATGTGATCACTGCACCATATCACTATATAATGGATGATGAAGACGATCCCTTTAATGATTGATCTTATGAAGGCCATGCACATGCTTCTTCAGAGCATCCATCATGCACAGGGGGTGGAAACAGCGTGAGTCAGTCGAAACGGTGGCAATCGGGCGATCAAATGTCAGATATTGACGAACTTTTCAGCGCCGGCGGGGCGTATCTGGAGCAGATGTACGCCCGCTATCGGCAAAATCCGGATTCGCTGCCGGCTGCCTGGGCCGACTATTTTGATGGGCTGGCTGATACGGAAGGATCAGAGCCGTCTTCGACGCATGCCGAAATGCTGGCGCGCATGGCGCCGGTTGCAGGCCGCTCGGCTGAAACGGCGTCGCACTACGATATCGAATACCCGTCGCGCGCTTTCTATCTGATTCACGGCTACCGTATTCACGGTCATCTGCATGCCGATCTGGATCCGTTGCATCTGGACCCGAGGCCGCCGAGTCCGGAACTGGAACTGGGCTACTACGGCCTCTCCCGCAACGATCTGGATCACCTGTTTCCCTGCGGCGACCTGGTCGGCGGCAAGCAGATGCGTCTGCGCGATATTCTCGATCTGTTGCAGGCAACCTACTGCGGCCATATCGGCCCGGAATTTATGCATATCACCGATTCGGCCCGCAAACACTGGATTCAGAACAGACTGGAGCAGGTGCGTTCGACGCCATCCTATGATACCAAAATGCGCAAACATATTTTCGGCCGCATCCTGCATGCCGAAGAGTTCGAGCGTTTTTTGCATACCCGCTATGTCGGCCAGAAGCGGTTTTCGCTGGAGGGCGGCGAAAGTCTGATTCCGATGCTGGATATGCTTATTCAGCGGGCCGGCGGGCACGGCACGCGGGAGATTATTCTCGGCATGGCGCATCGTGGACGGTTGAATGTGCTGGCCAATATTATGGGTAAATCGCTGTCGGAAATTTTCTCCGAATTTGAGGGGGCGCAACTCGAAGAGGCGGCCCATGGTCAGGGCGATGTCAAATATCATCTGGGATTTTCAACCGATGTGCGTACGCCGGGCGGCGTGGTGCATCTGTCGCTGGGCTTTAACCCTTCGCATCTGGAGATTATTACGCCGGTGGCGATGGGCAGCGTGCGGGCGCGCCAGTGCCGGCGTCAGGATAAGGCTCGTGTGGAAGTGATGAATGTGCTGGTGCATGGCGACGCCGCCTTTGCCGGACAGGGCGTGGTGGCCGAATCGATGGAGCTTTCCAAGCTGCGCGGTTTTCGCATTGGCGGCACAGTTCATATTGTCGTCAACAATCAGATCGGTTTCACGGTCAATCCGCATGATGCGCGCTCCACCACCTACTGCACCGATATCGCCAAGGTGGTGCATGCGCCGATTTTGCATGTCAACGGCGATGATCCCGAAGCCTGCTGCCTGGCCACCGAGATTGCGGTGGAATATCGCAACACCTTTCATGAAGATATCGTCATCGATCTGATCTGCTATCGCCGCCATGGCCATAATGAAGCGGACTCGCCGGAAGTGACGCAGCCGGTGATGTACCGCCGCATCGCCGAGCACCCGACGGTGGAGTCGGTCTATCGCGATCGTCTGATTGCAGACGGCGTGCTCAGTCAGTCTGACAGCGAGAGCATGGTCAAAACCTACCGCAACTGTCTGGAGCAGATGCGTCGTTCCGGAGAGCGCTCGCCAAGCCAGGTCAACAGCCTGCAGGGACGCTGGGAAGGCTATCTGCACGATAGCGATGATGAGCCCGACACTGCCGTGCCGGCAGTCATTTTAAGCGAGTTGGCGCACCGGGTGCACCTGTTGCCGCCCGGCTTTGATCTGCATCCGCGTATTGAGAAAATTTATGAAGGCCGCATGCAGATGATGGTCGGCAATCAGCCGGTGGACTGGGGTTGCGCCGAAACCATGGCCTATGCCACGCTGGTGAACGCCGGCGGCTGGGTGCGTCTCTCCGGCGAAGATTCCGGACGCGGCACCTTTTTCCATCGCCATGCCGTGGTTTACGATCAGAAAACCGGCAAATCGATGATGCCGCTCAGGCAGGTAGAAAACGGCGATCTGTCCCACTTTATTGTCATCGACAGCATGCTCTCGGAGATGGCAGTGCTCGGCTACGAGTATGGCTATTCGGTGGCCGAGCCGCGTGCGCTGGTGATCTGGGAGGCGCAATACGGCGATTTTGCCAATATGGCGCAGGTGGTGATCGATCAGTTCATTGCCGCCGGCGAAACCAAATGGAATCGCATGTCCGGGCTGGTGCTGTGGCTGCCGCACGGCTATGAAGGGCAGGGGGCGGAGCATTCATCGGCCCGGCTGGAGCGCTATCTGCAACTCTGCGCGGAAAAGAACATGCAGGTGGTCTATCCGACGACGCCGGCGCAGTTGTTCCATCTGCTGCGCCGACAACAGATGAGCCGGGTACGCAAGCCGCTGATCATGATGGGGCCGAAAAGCATGCTCCGAAACAAGTTGTCATTCTCGCGTCTGGATGATTTTACCGCCGGCCGGTTTCAGCCGGTGTTGCCGGAAAGTGATGCTGAAATCGATCCGTCGCAGGTGCGGCGGCTGATTCTGTGCAGCGGCAAGGTCTATTACGATCTGTTGGCGGAACGCCGCAACCGGGGGATCGCCGATATCGCCATCCTTCGTATCGAACGGCTATATCCGTTTCCGTATGCGGAAGTGCGTGAGCATATGGCTGCCTATGCGGCAGTAGAAGAGGTTGCATGGGTACAGGAAGAGCCCAAGAATCAGGGCGCGTGGATTCCGCTGAACAGTCCGATTCGGCGGGTGCTGCTGGCGCATCAGAAGATTTTTGCGGTGACGCGACCATCCGCAGCCGCGCCGGCAGTGGGCTCAGCCAAGCGCCACAAAGAGGAACAGGCGGCGCTGGTCGATGCGGCATTATCGGACAAGCCACTGGAGAGGGAGCAGTCACATGGCGGAAATTGAAATCAGGGTGCCCAGTCTGGGCGAATCGGAAACCGAAGCGACGCTGGTGGCGTGGCTGAAAAACGAGGGGGATTTTGTCGCCGTTGATGATGTGCTGGCGGAAATCGAGAGCGATAAAATTACCATGGAGATCACGGCGCTGGATGCCGGCGTGCTGAAAAGTATATTGAAGCAGGCCGATGCCACGGTTGAGCCGGGCGAAGTGATCGGCTTGATTGACGACAGCGTGCAACCGGAGGTTGAAACGGCTGCGCCGGCTGCGCAGCAGGAAGCGGCGTCCAACGAACCTGCCGTGGAGGCTGAAGCGACTCCGGACAGGGATAGAGCCGTAGAAGCTCCTTCAGAAGCACCCGCTGGCGAACCTGAAGCAGTTGCCGAGCTTCCTGCCCGCCCGGCGCCGCAGGTTACGGCTGAACGCAAAGAGGAACGGGTTCCAATGAGTCGGCTACGCCGCCGCATCGCCGAGCGGTTGAAAAGCGCCCAGAACACAGCTGCGATGCTGACCACCTTCAATGAGGTGGATCTGCAGGCGGTGATGGATCTGCGCAAGCGTTTCGGCGGCGCATTTCAGGAGAAGCACGGCGTGAAGCTGGGCTTGATGTCGTTTTTCGTGCGTGCGGTCTGTCAGGCTGCCTCCCGTTATCCGGTCCTGAACGCCTATATCGACGGCGATGATATTGTTTATCACAATTATGTGGATGTCGGTATTGCGGTGAGTTCCGACAAGGGGCTGGTGGTGCCGGTGCTGCGCAATGCGCAGTTGCTGGATCTGGCCGGTATAGAACTGGGCATTGCCACGCTGGCGGATCAGGCGCGTCATGGCGGTTTGACGCCGGACGACCTGAAGGGCGGCACATTCTCGATCACCAATGGCGGCGTGTTCGGTTCGATGCTATCGACGCCGATTCTCAATCCGCCGCAGAGCGGCATTCTCGGCATGCACAATATTCAGAAACGCCCGGTTGTGATCGACGATACGATAGTGATTCGGCCGATGATGTATCTGGCGCTCTCCTATGATCATCGTCTGATTGACGGCGCCGACGCGGTACGTTTTCTGGTGGCGGTGAAAGAGGCGCTGGAGTTCCCGGCAAGCCTGACGCTGGATTTGTAAAGGTTCGCGATATTCGCCATTGCTGGCTATGTTCGCCGTAATCTGTAGCCTGTGAACAATGAGTGAACTTCACACGCCGAAACAGTTTCGCGTGGTGCTGATAAAACCATCGCACTATGACGACGACGGTTATGTGATCCAGTGGCATCGCTCGGCGGTGCCATCGAATACGCTGGCGGCCATGTATGGGCTGACGCAGGATCTGATTGCGCGCCGGGCGCTCGGCGACGATGTTGAGATTATTGTCGATGCCTATGACGAAACCAATTGTCGGATTCCGCTAAAAAAAATCATTCGTCAGATTCAAACAGCCGGTTGCGGTCTGGTCGGTTTCGCCGGCGTGCAGTCCAACCAGTTTCCTCGCACCATGGACATGGCCAGGGTGTTCCGGGCGGCAGGTGTTCAGGTCTGTATTGGCGGCTTTCATGTCAGCGGTTGTCTGTCGATGTTGCCTGAACTGCCCGATGATATTCGCGAGGCGCAGGATTTGGGCATCTCCCTGTTTGCCGGCGAGGCGGAGGGGCGGCTTGAAGAGGTGTATAGGGATGCTTATGCCGGCGCTATGAAGCCGCTATACAATTATCTTAGCGATCTGCCCGGCGTTGAAAACCAGCCGACGCCGTTTTTGCCAGCCGATATGCTGAAACGCTCCATGGGAACCCTGACCAGTTTTGACGCCGGTCGCGGGTGCCCGTTCGTCTGCAGCTTCTGCACCATCATCAATGTGCAGGGGCGCAAATCGCGTCGCCGTTCAGCCGATGATGTGGAGAAAATCGTGCGTAGCAATGCTGCGCAGGGGGTGACGCGGTTTTTCATTACCGACGACAATTTCGCGAGAAATCGCGACTGGGAAGCGATATTTGATCGTCTGATTCAGATGCAGGAGCGTGACGGTATCTCGGTGCGTATGACCATCCAGGTGGACACCATGAGTCACAAGATTCCACGCTTTATCGAGAAGGCGGGCAAGGCCGGGGTGCGGCGCGCTTTTATCGGGCTGGAAAATATCAACCCGGACAATCTCAAGGCGGCCGGCAAGAAACAGAACAAGATCAGCGAATATCGTAAGCTGATGCAGGCGTGGCGCAGCGTCGGCGTGATGACCTGCGCCGGTTATATTCTGGGGTTTCCCGACGATACGCCGAAGCGTATTCTCAACGACATTGAAGTCATCAAGCGCGAATTGCCGGTGGACCTGCTGGAGTTCTTTTTCCTGACGCCGCTGCCCGGCTCCGCCGATCATCAGGATTTGCATCGCCAGAACGTCTGGATGGATCCGGATATGAATAAATACGATCTGAATCATGTCACCACTGGCCATCCGATCATGAGCAGGGAACAGTGGGAAGATGTCTATCAGCAGGCCTGGGATACTTATTACACGCCGGAGCATATTGAGACGGTGCTCAAACGGGCGCGCGCTTCGGGCATGAGCGTCGGCAAGATGATGTTTCTGATGCTGTGGTTTTATGGCTGCCATAAGTTCGAAGGGCTGCATCCACTGGAAGGCGGCTATTTCCGGCACAAGTATCGCCGTGATCGCAGGCCGGGATTGCCGGTTGAGAATGTATTGCTGTTTTATCCGCGACGTGTGTGGGAAGTGGTGCGCGTGCATGTCGGTATTGCCGCTATGCTATTAAAATTCGCCGGTGTGCGCCGCCGCATTAAAGCCGACCCCGAGGCGTTTGATTATACCGATGCTGCACTAATGCCGGTGACCGAGGGTGAGCAGGACGAATTGGAACTGCTGGTCGGCAAGTAATCAAAAAGACAACCATTTTGCCATGAAACGACTACAGCTACTGAGTATGCTACAGGCCGGATTTGTGCTGTGGGTGGTGCTTGGGGCGTTGTGGGGCTGGTGGTTTCCCGGCCAGGCCGCTGCCGGCAAAGCGTGGATCACCGAAGCGCTGATGCTGATCATGCTAGGCATGGGGCTGACGCTGCGCCCGGAGGATGTATCGGCGCTGAAACATGCTGGCGCGCCGGTGCTGCTCGGTGTTTTCCTGCAATATATGATTATGCCGCTTACGGCATGGCTGCCTGTCGATCCTGTCGCCCTGTTTGGCAGCGTGGCGCAGATAGTGTTGTTGCCAGTGGGCCTTGGCGTTCTGATCCGGCGGTTCTGGCGGCCGCCGGAATGGTTGATGGATGGCGTGTTGCCGCTGATCGCGATGCTGGCGATCGCCTGGATTGTCGGCGTGGTGGTTGGCCTGAATGTGGGCGGCATGGCGGCGATGGTTGCACCGCTGGTTGTGGCCGTGGTGTTGCTGAATGTGATCGGTTTGTTGATGGGCGGGGGTATTGCCGCCCTGCTCGGGCAACCGCGTCAGCGCAGCCGCACTGTGGCCATCGAAGTGGGGATGCAGAATTCCGGTCTGGCGGTTGCGCTGGCGATGAGCTGGTTTTCACCGCAAGCGGCGCTGGCAGGGGCGTTGTTCAGCCTGTGGCACAATGTCTCGGGTGCACTGCTGGCCGCTTACTGGCGTCGGTTCGGTAGCGGGTAAGTTGGCGGCGCTGCAGGGTTGAGCCTGCAGCGCCGGCCGGAACAGAATGGAGTGCTTACTTCACGGTCACGTGGATTGTTTTGCACCAATCCTTGCCGTAGGAGATGTGGCGTCCATCGGCGAACTGCAGACTCAGGCTGTGGACGCCGGGTTTCAGCGCGATGTAGGTTTCCTCCTGGCCTTTGCCGAAGTGGATATGGGTGGCGTCTTTGGCCACCGCTTCGCCCTGCTTGACGCAAGCGCCATCAATGATGATATGAAAATGCCCCGTGCCTTCTACCGGCGCGCCGGCTTTGTGGACTTTCATGCCTTCAACTTCCATTTTTACCTTGAAATTTTTGCCGACAGTGGCGCCATCTTCGGGTGTTTCAAATGACACGCCGTGTTCGTGGCCTTCATGGGCGTATGCTGCACCAGCCATGGCGAGCGAACCGACCAGAATGGCCGCCTGAAAATATTTCATGTTGTTACCTCTCATTTTGAGCATTGAATATTCCATGTTGTCTATGGAATTGAACTGCCAACACTAGGAAGGCATGGTCAAAAGATAAACCGGAGAAGAAATGTAGATTAGAAAGGGTAGTTAAGAGGGGGTAGATGAGATGGGCGCTGGCGCGGTTGGAGGCAGGGGCGAGAATCGAACTCGCGAAAAAAGGATTTGCAATCCTCCGCCGTACCACTGAGCCACCCTGCCGTTTACAACCGATTGTATCATACTGACGTGAAAATAAAAGGGGCCGCCAGGACCCCTTTTATATCTGGAGCGGGTAACCGGGCTCGAACCGGTGACCTCGACCTTGGCAAGGTCGCGCTCTACCAACTGAGCTATACCCGCGGAACGGGGCGAATAATGCCGAGTGAATGTGGGCTGTCAAGCATCATTCGTGTTCTGATTTATGGTATGACAATTCCGGCGAATCTGTCACAATGTGCATTGTCAAATGCACATACGCCATGGGGGGATGCCTTGAACGACGATCAGCAGCGAAAAATCTATATTCTTGATACCAACGTCATTATCCACGACCCAAGCTCACTGCAGCGTTTTGATGAACACGATGTGATTCTGCCCATCGTGGTGCTGGAGGAGATGGACAAGGTCAAAAAAGGTTTTGATGAGTTGGCGCGCAATGTGCGCGAGGCGTCGCGTCAGCTCGATGAGTTGAGCATGGAGTGCGAAGATCTGTCGAAAGGCTGCCCGTTGCCCGGCGGCGGCAGGCTATTTTTTGAACTGAACCACCGCTCGCTGGAAATTCTGCCCGATGCGCTGGCCAATGGCAGCGGCGATAATCGCATTATCGCAGTATCGATGGCGGTGCAGCAGGAGCATCCCGATCGTCATGTCATTCTGGTTTCCAAAGATATCAATCTGCGCGTCAAGGCGCGGGCGCTGGGCTTGAAAACGGAGGATTACCGTTCCGACCGCGTCGTTAGCGATCTGTCGGTGCTGCCCAGCGGCAAGGTGCGGCTGGATCACGCCGTCTGGGAGGCGATGGCCAACGAGATGGCGGTGCTGGAACATGATCACGGCAACCATTTTGTGGTGACGTGGCCCGAGGATATGGCGTTGCCGTTTATGAACTCATTTGTGATTTTGCCGGGTGATCGTGAAGTGGCTATGCGCTGCGGTGATATCGATACGGAAAATCGCACCGTACACCTGCAGGATACCACCTCCTACAGGAATGAGCGCCATGCCGTGTGGGGTATTCAGGCGCGTAACCTGGAACAGAATATGGCGATGAATCTGCTGATGGACGCCGATCTGGATCTGGTGGCGATGATGGGGTTGGCCGGTTCCGGCAAGACGCTTCTGGCGCTGGCGGCAGGGCTGCACCAGACGCTCGACATGGGCCTGTATGAAAAAATTCTGGTGACCCGGGCGACCGTGCCGATGGGGCAGGATATCGGTTTTCTGCCCGGCACCGAGCGCGAAAAGCTGGAGCCGTGGATGGGCGCGATCACCGATAATCTGTCGCTGTTGCTGGGCGATGAAGCGCAGAATATCTCCGATATTCTGGGCCAGCATCGCATCGAGATTGCGGCGCTCTCCTATGCACGCGGCCGCACTTTCACCAAAACCTGGCTAATCGTGGATGAGGCCCAGAATCTGACGCCGCACCAGATGAAAACACTGGTCACGCGCATGGGCGAGGACTCCAAGCTGATTATTCTCGGCAACAACGCCCAGATCGACACGCCGTATCTGACCGCCCACACCAATGGGCTGACGCAGGCGGTTTCGGCTTTTGCCGGCTGGGAGCATGGCGGTCATATCGCCCTGAAAGCCAGTGAGCGCTCCCGGCTTGCCGCCAAAGCGGTTGAGGTGTTGTGACGGGATTTCATGCAGTCAGATGAGAAAAACGTAGCCGTGAGTCGCCCAAGGGGCTGGCGCCGCTTGCTGTTTGTTGCGGTGGCGGTCTGTGCGGCGGCGGGAATCGTGCTGTCGCTGCTGCCCTACGCGATCGAACGCGGCGCAGTGGCATGGCTGCAGCAACACGGCGTTGAAGATGCCCGTATCGACAACATCGATCTGAACCTGTTCAGCGGCGAGGCGACGCTGGAGGGGTTGAAATCCGGCGACGGGCTGAGGATCGATCATTTCAGTCTCGATTTTGACTGGTTGCCGCTGTGGCGTCATATCGTGCATGTCCGCACCCTGACGCTCAATGCGTCCAGTCTGCATCTGCTGCAGCAGCAGGGCATCTGGCAGGTGGCTGGCATCACGGCCACAGGGCCATCCGACAAGAGCCCTGTAGAGGATCAACAGGGTGCGCTGTGGCGACTGGTGGTGGATGATCTGCTGCTGAAAGATGTGAAGTTGCAGGTGAAAACCGACGCGTTCCGCTCATCTGTGTTGCTGAAATCCTTGCGTGTATCGCTCTCTCCCCTTCTGCAACAAGTGCAACAGCAGCAACAGCGGCTGTCTAACAGTATCGAGATCGGTGAAACGTCATTTTCCGGTTTTGGTTACAGTGCAGAGGTGAGCGGCGGAAAAATCTCCGGCGAGGTGATGCTGTCGCTGTTATCGGACGATATTCCGGCTTCTGTCAGGAGCGATAAGCTGGCGGTCGCTTTGCAGGGCGTGAAAATTCGCAGCGCGCATGACAAACGACGGATCAGTGCAGCGGCATTAACATTCGATGGCATTGCAGTCGGTGGAAAGGGCCATCTTCATATTGCATCGGTGGGGCTGGATCATATCCGCATTATACATGCGCTGAACGGACAAGGTGATGTGAAGCTCGACCGTGCAGCCATCAGCGGCGTGGATGTCCGGCCCGGTGATCAACGCAAAGGAGCGTTTAGCGTGGCCAGTCTGGCGTTGAAAGGGGTTCTCGCCAGAGGCGTGGATGGTCGCCGCCAGTCACTGCGATTGGCGACCATGAAGCTGACCGGGCTGAAGGCCGGCATTGACGGCAGGGTGAGTGTGGCGAAAGCGACGTTGCAACAGTTGAAGGCGACAGATGCGAACGCCCCCCGGCGCACTTTACAACTGGCTTCCGGCAAACTCTCCGGACTGTCGTTGCAGAGCGGTAAACAGCTGCTACTGAAATCCATGAGTCTTAGCAAAGGCGATTTATATGTTCAGGAAAGACCGACGGCATCATCGCCCGGTCGATTGCTGGGCGCATTTGATCAGGCTGAGCTGAAGCAGTTCATGATCGGCGGCGCCGGTTCGGGTGGCTTTGAATCGTTTCAACTGGCAGGAGTCCAGCTGCCCGAAGCCGGCGATAAATCGCTGGGCTCGGTTGGACGCATCCGGGCCAGTCAAGCCCGATTGGCTAAAGACGGGACGTACCATGTCAAACAGTTGCAGCTGGACCGGGTGCAGGCGCAGATGATCAAACGGAAAAACGGCTGGCTGATGCCGCCGGAGATGCGCGCGAACGATACTGTGCTGAAGAAACCGGTGAAAAAACCGGTGCAAAAAACGACGGCAAAAGCGGGCGCTTCAGGGGATCAGGAAACAAGTTCGCAGGCCAGCAACCGCAGTTCCGCCAAAAAGGTGACGAAAGGGAGGGTGGTGATTGATGAGGTGGTGATTGGCGCTGGCAGTCGCATGGCGCTGCGTGATGAATCGGTGATGCCGACGCTGACGACAACGTTGCAGCTTGAACAATTTCGTTTTGCGCCGCTGGACAGCGCAGGCAGGCAAGATGGCAAGCTGGAGCTGAAGGCGAAGATGGACCAATCCGGATCGTTGCGAGCGAGTGGCACATTGACCCCTGCAGCGGGGGATCGGTTGCGCGCTGATCTGCATGTTTCACTGCACAACATCGGTCTGCCGCGACTCTCCGGCTATGTCGAAAATGACCTGGGCCGATCGATCAAAACAGGGCAACTGAATGTGGACAGCGATATCAGCATTGGGCGCAACAAGCTACAATCAAAAAACAAGCTGTTGATCCGCAAATTGCAACTCGATGCGCCAACGCATCCGGAAAATGTCAACCAACACCCCGATCTGGCCGGTGGCATGTCGATTGATATGGCGCTGGGCATGTTGCAGGATGATCGGGGCGACATTGCCCTGGATGTACCGGTCAACGGCCCGCTGGATGATCCGGATATCAATCTGGATCACATCATTAACAAGGCGCTGCTGGTCTCGCTAAAAACCGGCGCCATGACCTATGCGGCGCTGGCGCTGCAGCCGTATGGCAGCATCATTCTGCTCGCCGATGTGGCTGGCGGGTTGATCAAAAATGCAGCCAAACCGACATTGACGCCGATCCGCTTTAATGAACGTCAAAAGACACTCTCCGCAGCGATGCAAGCCTATATTGGCAAAATCGCAGCGCTGATGCAGAAGAAGGATTTTCGTCTGCAGGTGTGCGGCGTCGCCACCCGCATCGAGGGGGAAGTGGTGATGCAGCCGGCCGTTGCCAGTTCCGGGCAGCAGGTCGCGACCCATGCGTCGGTCGCACTACCGGCGCTCAACGATGCGCAACTGCTGGCGCTGGCGCAGGCCCGTTCCGATCTGGTGGTGGCCGCACTGCATGAGCGGGGCATCGCTGCCAATCGCCTGTTCAATTGCAGCCCCGCGATTGATAAAGCAAAGGTTAAAGCCGAACCACGCGTGGAGTTGCTGCTGGATTGAGCAGTTGTTTTCTGGTGGAATGTAGTTTGTCTTGAAGCAGAATCGATGCAAATCACTGCCACTCCAAAGAAGTAACGGCTATGGGTATGTTTTTCGAGGTTTGCCGGGTGGTGTATCATGGGTGAAGAATCTAAAAAAGAGAAAACAGGATATGCTCAGGCCATGCAGCAGTTTCTTTCAGCAGAGCCTCAGGCCTTGAAAGGCTCATCTGATTATCCTTCACGTGATCAGTTGCATGAGCGGTAACTGTTTCGTTGATACAAATATCCTTGTCTATTCGCGGGATAGTACGGAGCCCGAATAACAGCGCATGGCCAAGCAGTGGCTGACACAGCTTTGGCAGCAGGAAGCAGGTCGAATCAGCCCCAGGTGATGAATGAATATTATGTGACGGTGACGCAGAAACTAAAGCCCGGCCTTCCAAAAGATCAGGCGCGTGCCGATTTACGCGCACTCGCCGTTTGGCAACCGCTGGATATTTCAACCCATCTGATTGAATCCGCCTGGAATGTTCAGGATCAGTATGCATATTCATGGTGGGATAGTCTGGTGATTGCTTCGGCGCTATTCCTTGATTGCCAATATTT
>JALUYG010000245.1 GCA_027013105.1 Mariprofundus sp. | reverse complement strand
TGACTCACTTTCAGACTGTTGTAAACAGAGCAGTATCAGCAAATCCCTGCCGGCAGATCGATGGAGCCGGGGTGTAATCAAGGAGTTTGCTATGGAAGCCATCACTGTTAACGACGAACAATCAGATGATACGAAAAAACCCGATCACTTCAGATCGGTGATCCACACCTTCCCCAGGCCACTGTTTGCAGACAAGTGATCCGTGTGGCGAGGGTTGTTGACTAAAATATGAAGAGTCCTGGTTAGCGCTTGTGTCGCTGCCTCTTATTGTGAGCAGGTCGCGCTATGTGGCGCGGTTTTTTCGGGTTGGTTTTTTTCGGGTTGAAGCGGCCGGGGCCGGCAGCCGGCACCAGGCATTCCGGGCGGTTGCCGACCAGCTCTGTGCGACCCATTTTTTTGAGGGCGTCGCGGATCAGACTCCAGTTGGCCGGGTCGTGATAACGCAGTAGCGCTTTGTGCAAATCGCGCTGTTTTTTGCGTTTCGGGGTGAATACGGATTCGCTGCCTTTACGGATTTTGCGCAGCGGATTGCGGCCTGAATAATACATGGCGGAAGCAGTCGCCATCGGTGATGGCAAAAAGGCCTGAACCTGATCCGGTTTGAAACGATTGGCTTTCAGCCACAGGGCGAGATTCAACATATCTTCATCCGTGGTGCCGGGGTGGGCGGCGATGAAGTAGGGGATCAGGTACTGCTTCTTGCCGGCTTTTTTCGAGGCGGCGTCGAACATCTTCCGGAACTTCTCGAAGCTGCCGATGCCCGGCTTCATCATTTTGGCCAGCGGGCCGTTTTCCGTATGTTCCGGCGCTATCTTCAGATAACCGCCAACATGATGGGTGGCCAGTTCCTGAATGTATGCGGGCGATTCAACGGCCAGATCGTAGCGCAGCCCCGAAGCGATAAAGATGCGTTTGATCCCCTTGAGCTTGCGGGCGCGGCGATAGAGGCGAATCAGCGGCGCATGATCGGTATTCAGATTCTTGCAGATGCCGGGGAATACGCAGGAGGGTTTGCGGCAGGCCGCTTCAATTGCACGCGATTTGCAGGCCAGCCGATACATATTGGCGGTCGGGCCGCCCAGGTCGGAGATGGTGCCGGCAAAGCCGGGCGTCTTGTCGCGGATGTTTTCGATTTCGCGGATAATCGAATCTTCCGAGCGGTTCTGGATGATGCGGCCTTCGTGTTCGGTAATCGAGCAGAAGGTGCAGCCGCCGAAGCAACCGCGCATGATATTGACCGAATGTTTGATCATCTCATAAGCCGGAATGCGGGCATCGCCGTAGGCGGGGTGCGGAATGCGCGAGTAGGGCAGATCGAACACGGCATCCATCTCTGCCGTTGTGAGCGGCATGGCCGGCGGATTGAGCCAGACATCGCGATTGCCGTGACGCTGCACCAGCGCGCGTGCATTGCCCGGATTGGTCTCCAGATGCATCAGGCGCGAGGCGTGGGCGTAGAGTACAGGATCGGCTTTGACGGCTTCAAAGGAAGGCAGGCGGATGACTGTTGTTGCACGATTCAGTTTCAGATGCGAAATCGGAATGCTAATTTCGCTGATCTGATGCGGTGTGGCAGCTTGGGCGCTGTTTTGTGCGGAGCAATCGGAACCGTTGCCCGGACTTGCCATGGCATAAGGATCGGGGTGTTCAATCAATGCGCCGGGGATGTCCAGTTCGGTGGAGTCGATTTCGCTGAATCCGTCCGGCACACTGTTACGCATGATGGCCGTGCCGCGTAAATCAGTCATGGTCTTGATCGACTCACCGGTGGCAAGTCTGTGGGCAATTTCGATGATCTGGCGCTCAGCATTGCCGTACACCAACATATCCGCCTTGGAATCCGGCAATACGGAACGGCGCACTGTATCCGACCAGTAATCATAATGGGCAATTCGGCGCAGGCTGGCTTCAATACTGCCAATAATTACAGGTATGCCCTTGAACGCTTCGCGGCAGCGCTGGGCATAGACGGTGACGGCGCGATCCGGGCGTTTGCCGGCCACGCCGCCCGCCGTATAGGCGTCATCGGAGCGGATGCGGCGCTCGGAGGTGTAGTGATTGACCATCGAATCCATATTGCCGGCAGTGACGCCGAAAAAGAGATTGGGTTTGCCAAGCGTGCGGAAATCGTCTGCCGATTTCCAGTTGGGCTGGCTGATGATGCCAACCCGGAATCCCTGTGCTTCGAGCGTGCGGCCAATGACCGCCATGCCAAAGCTCGGATGATCCACATAGGCATCGCCGGTGACGATAATGATATCGCAACTGTCCCAACCGAGCGCATCCATTTCTGCCTCGCTCATCGGCAATTGCGGGGCCGGGCGCAACTCGGGCCGATATTTCGGCCAGTCGTATAAATGCATGGTTTCCGGCGTGTCGTACTTCATCATCGGCAAACGCTAGCAGTGAACCCGGTTGATAGACATGGCACGCAAAGCAAAACCAAAAAACGGTTGGGTCTGTTTCTCTTTGCGCCTTTGCGTCTTGGCGTGAGCTGGTTTTGACTTTGAACCTGAAAGGCATGTCACGCAAAGCCGCAAAGAGCGCAAAGGAAAGGCTAAAAACGAATAGATTTGTTTCTCCTGGCGAGAGACGGTTTTGACTTAATACTATCGACCGGTTTCATTGCGTTTTCATGGGGGCGGGGCATGATGCCGGGCATGATAAAACAGGCATTCACATGATTCCTGCAATCCGCTCATTTTTGAAGCTGGAGTCGGCAGCCGGCATCGTGCTGATTGCCGCTGCTCTGTTCGCGTTTATTCTGGCCAATTCGCCACTGTCGCACTACTACAATTTGCTGCTGGATACGCCGGTGGAAATTCGCATCGGCCCCCTGCAGATCGCCAAGCCGCTGCTGCTCTGGATCAATGACGGCTTGATGGCGGTGTTTTTTCTGATTGTCGGACTGGAGCTGAAACGGGAGATGATTCAGGGCGAACTCTCCAGCGGCCCTGCCATTGCGCTGCCGGCTTGCGCGGCGCTGGGCGGCATGATCGTGCCGGCGCTGTTGTATGTGGGGCTGAATCGCGGCGATGCAGTCGCGATGGATGGCTGGGCTATCCCGACAGCGACCGATATCGCCTTTGCACTCGGCGTATTGACGCTGCTCGGATCGCGCGTGCCGCTGGCGCTGAAAACCTTTCTGGTCTCGCTGGCAATTTTTGATGATCTCGGCGCCATTATCATTATCGCTGTTTTTTACAGCGCCGATATCCATGCGGTCAGTCTGGCAATCGCTTCGGCCTGCATTGTTGCGCTGGCACTGCTCAACAGAGCGCATGTTTGCGCCAAAACGCCCTATATTGTCATTGGCGTGGTGATGTGGGTGGCGGTGTTGAAATCGGGCGTGCATGCCACGCTGGCCGGGGTAGTGCTGGCCATGTTTATTCCACTAACGCCGGCCAGAGCAGGCGCGGTGTCGCCGCTGCGTTCGCTGGAGCAGGGTTTGCA
The DNA here is from genome assembly GCA_027013105.1 of Mariprofundus sp. Lineage (GTDB taxonomy): Bacteria > Pseudomonadota > Zetaproteobacteria > Mariprofundales > Mariprofundaceae > Mariprofundus. The sequence continues at coordinate 7,338 of JALUYG010000245.1, read as the reverse complement.
CGGCATTGTGGCCTACGGGGTGTTGCCGCTGTTCGCTTTTGCCAATGCCGGCATCGATTTCGGCAAGATTAATGGCGATTATATTCTGCATCCGGTGACCTTCGGCATTGTGCTGGGGCTGTTTGTCGGTAAGCAACTGGGCGTATTCACATTCGCCTGGCTGGCAGTGAAATCGGGCATGGCCAGGTTGCCGGGCGGGGTGAGCTGGTCGGTATTGTATGGCGTATCGCTGCTGTGCGGCATCGGCTTCACCATGAGCATGTTCATCGGTTCGCTGGCCTTTGAAAGCACGGGCGACAACATCCTTTTTGATGAACGGCTGGGCATCATTTTCGCATCCATCATATCAGCCCTGTGCGGCTACCTCTGGCTGAATCGCGTGTTGCCTGAACCTTTGCACCGGTGAAGATCGCATACGGCGCGAACAGCGGCCGCCTACAGATCGAAACTCTCTCCGATGATTTTTTTTGCAGCCTGAATGCAAAACAGAACATTCTTCAGGTCATGTCGCAGGGAGGGGTTGAGATCCTGATGATCCAGGCCGTTGATCAACTTTTGCTCGGAGCCGTTGAGGAGAATCAGGGCGTTGGCGATATCGCGTGCGGTTGCCTGATCTGTTAGCGCCAGGCTGGTTGTTTCCGCTGGCTGCGTCAGCTCGCCTCCGGGAGCGGCATGCGCCATGAGCGGAGCGATCTGCTTCTGAAGTTGCGCCGGGTGATATGACTTGAGGAAGTAATCATCGGCCCCGGCATCCAGGTAGCTGGCGATCAGGCCGATGTCGTCCATGCCGGTGACGATCACAACCGGAATATCGGCCGTTTTGGGATCACTTTTGAATGATTTGAGCAGCGCCAGAGTATCGTCGCCGGGCATATGAATATCCAGCAGGATCAGGCTGGGCAGCCTTTTCGCGATTGCATCATACGCCTCCCGGCTATTCATTGCGGCGACATGGGTGCAGCCCTGCTTTTGAATATATTCGGCCATGGCGACCTGGATCATCTGTTCGTTGTCAACGCAGAGAATGACAGATTGTTGCGCCCCGGAGCGACCGGATAACTTCTCCTTTGCCTTGCGATAGAGCCACTGCACGATATCGGCGATAAAATCACCCAGGCTGGCCTGAACGACCTTTTCATCATACAGGTGGTGCGGCGGCAGTTGATCGGGCGTAGCGACAGTTCTGGCTGCTTCGTCTCGTGTCGTGATTTTCTTATCCATTGTTGTGCATCCTTTTTTTGAGAAATTTACGCTGGCGTCCGCGTTGAGATGAGAATCTCGCCAAGTTGTTCCAACTCGTAGGGTTTTTGCAGGAATCCCGCAATATCCCGGTCTGCAAAGTGATGACCGGCTTCCTGTTCACTGTAGCCGGATGAGATGATAATTCTGGCATCGGGACTGATGGCGCGAATGGCATCGAATGCCGCCAACCCATCCATGTCCGGCATGGTCATATCGAGCAATACAACATCAATCTCACGCTTGCGCCGCCGAAACAGCTCGATGCCGGCGGCTCCGCCATCTGCGCATAGCGCCTTCCAGCCCAGATTTTCAAGCATCCCCTGAGCGATGATTCGGATAGGCAGTTCATCATCGATCACCAGTGCGAGGCCGGTTGCGGCTGGGCTCGCCTCAGGCGCAGCGGGCGCTGCGAGGGCGGGGGCGGGCGTAAGGGCAGGCTGCTTCTCGCTTACGGGAAGCAGGATAGTGATTGTTGTGCCTTCTCCCGGTTTGGATTCGCACTGCAACACACCGTGGTGGCGCTTTACAATGCCGAGCACGGCGCTCATGCCCAGCCCGCGACCGGTGAATTTGGTGGTGAAAAAAGGCTCAAATATTTTATCGATTGTCGATTGATCCATGCCGCACCCGGTATCGGCGACGGAAAGGTAGACATACGCTCCCGCTTTGGGGCGGTCGCAACCCGAGCGATCCTGTTGCCGGCTACAGAAGTGGCAGACAAACGGCCCCTCGATGGGGTGATCGCATGCCAACCGGCAGGTGGTCGTTGCATCCGGATTCAGCTGGCGGAGACCGGTGCAAATGGTGATCTCGCCCTCGCCGCTGATCGATTCGGAGGCATTGGTGACGAGGTTCATCACAATCTGTTCGATCTGGGTTTTGTCGGCGTCAATACAGGGCAGGGGATCTTGTAGCTGGTAGCGCCAGCGCACATTCGATTTCAGTGTTGCGTGCAGCAATTCAGCGACGTCCTGTATCAGCTGCGACACATTGACCGGCTCAATAATAAACTGCCCCTTTCCGGCGTAGGCCAGCATCTGCTGACATAAGCGGGCGGCTTGTTTTGCCGCGTTGAGAATCTCAGCAAGGTGCTGTTTGCCGGCTTCAGGCTGTCTGTCTATTTTACGGCTGGCCAGCGAGGCATTGCCCATGATCGAGGCAAGAATATTGTTAAAGTCGTGAGCGATGCCGCCGGCCAGAACGCCGAGAGATTCCAGACGCTGTGTTTGCTGGAGTCGTAGCTCCAACTCCTGCTTCTGCTTTTCATCCTGTTTTCTGGCATGAATATCGCGCACAAAGCCTTCGAAGCCGTTAACCTTGCCCGTTGTATCATGGCTGAACTGAAAGGCGCATGATGTCCAGACTGTTCGGCCATCCTGATGCCTTGCAGGCACTTCATAATCGAGCACTTTTCCATCCGGATTTTGCTGCAGGCTTGCCAGCATCCCCTCAAAGGCTTTTTTGTCACAGCAGTAGTCGATCATGCGAGTGCCGATCATCTGCTGAGGCGTATAGCCGATCAACTCAGTAATAGAGGGTGAGCAATCGGTAATGACGCCGGCCAGATTAATATGAAAATAGGCGCTGTTCAGCCCCTCCATCAGTTGGGCTAATTTGCGCTCTGCAGCTGCAGCTTGCTGTTTTTGCTCATCAAACTGCTGTTGACCCTTCAGCCGTTTCTTCTCCGCCAGATAGAGATATCGAGCCAGCAACAGCGTGAGCAGCAGAGAGAGAAGCAGCGTTTGCCACGCCAGCACAACAGGATGCTCGGCCAAAAATTTCGGTGCAACTTCATATGCTATTTGCCACTGCCGGCCGGCGAAATGCACGCGCTTTGTGATGATGATGCCGGTATGCCGGTCTTTGTCGGCGGCTGTACGGCTGCGCGACGGGTGATTATAGATAAGCGCCTTCTCTTTCTGTTCCGGGCCGTCTTTCTGTTCAGGGTTGTCGCTCTGTTGTGGTTGGATGCGGATATCCAGCTCGCCGACAGGGGTGGCGGAGATTGCGTGTTCAATAAACTGCTGAAAATTCACCGTGACAATCAAGGCGCCGATGTGCGCGCCGCTGAACGGCGCGTGCTGTTGCAAACGGCTTGAAACCGGAGCGGAGATCACCATCGTATCGCGCCCGTTAAGCTGTGACGGTAGCGCAGCCACTTCAATCAGCGAGTGCGGATGCAGCAGCGCCGGGCTGGCAAGCGCCTGATCAATGCGGTGGTTGTGCTGGCGCAACTGCCCGCCTTCAGGGGCGAATTGATGGCGGTAAAGCGGCACAAGAGATGCGCGCCCTGCAGCGTCGGATCGGCGTATGGTCCAGAGGAGGCTGTTCAGACCGTCAAGATGCGACAGGGTTTTGTTGGCCAAATGGATAAATTCAACGGGGCGCTTCGGATCGGCATGATGGATATCGATTGTATATTCGATGAGATTGCGCGCCAGCAGAATATCTTCTTCCAAATCGGCAAGCGACTGCTGGATGGCGTTGGTGTGATCTGTTGCATTGAATTCGATAAGTCGGGCGCGCCGGCCCTCTTCCCACTGCTTCAGTGAGAAAAACAGGGCGAGGCTGATGAGCAGGCCAGCGCAGAGGACGAGGGCCAGCCTCCGGTTGAACAGAGGTCGAATCGTGGAGCTGTGCATCAAGAATCAGGCAGTTGCGTTACAGGGTGATGGGTGAAGCGATGCGACAATTTGATGCAGCTGTTCAAAATCAAAAGGCTTGGCCAGTGCGGCGTCCACATCTGTTGCTGTGATGAGATGGTCGTGAAAGCCGGAGATGGCGATGATTTTCACCGCCGGCAGACTGTTGCGAATCTCTTTGATCAGTTCAAGGCCGCTCATGCCGGGCATTATCACATCAGAAATAACGATCTGCGGCGCCAGATAATCGGGGGTGCGCATATGCTCGAGATAGGCTTCAGCGCTGGAGAATGTTGTTGTCGTATAACCCTCCAGTTCAAGCATTTCGCTAACCAGTTCGGCAAATATAACTTCATCATCGATAATGTGAATTGACATGATTGCGCCCCCCCAAGAGCGATTTGGCCGTGCATTATGGCCTTCGCTGAACTCCTGCCAAGCTTGCGATGGTCGTAAGACCTGTCTCAGATTGATTTTGTCACGCCTTCGCGGTGAAATTGGCGCATGCATATACTTATTGTTGATGATCACGATCTGTTTCGACAGGGGGTGGCCCGCTCCCTGCTGGACAGGATGGGTGATTTGACGGTATCGGAAGCGGACTGCCTGAAGGCTGCAGTACGGGTGATTCATGAGGAGCACCGGGGGCTGGATCTTGTTTTGCTCGACCATAGCCTGCCCGACGGCGAAGGCCTTTCGCTGGTCAAAAAGCTTCAGACGACCCACCCGCTCTTGCCGGTCGCCATGCTTTCGGCGTATGAGGATTATGTATTGATGCGGGCCGCGATGGATGCCGGCGCGGTGGGGTTTATTCCGAAAAGTACGCCGCCCACCGTGTTGCTGGGCGCGGTTCAGCTCCTGCTCAGCGGCGGCGTTTATATTCCGCCCAACCTGTATCAGATGAGCTTGCAGGCTGAAACGGCAACCGCCTCGCTAACATTAACCGGCCGGCAGGAGGAGGTGTTGCAACTGCTGCGGTGCGGCCACTCGAATAAAGAGATCGCCTGGCGGTTGAATATTGCGGAAGCCACGGTCAAAGCGCATGTGACGGCAATTTTAAAGTATTGCGGGGTCTCTTCGCGCCAAATGTTGCAAAAGACGAAGTCGCAGGGGTGATGGCATGCGAACGCCGGTTGCCGGTGCGCCATCTTGCGGCCCTGTGCGATTGAGTATGCAGGCGGCGCTGTTTTCGACTCTTGACGACAGAGTCGGGCGAATTCTGATTCGCCTCTATATCAAACAGGTTATTTATCTGAAGCTGGTGAATATTCTGATGGTTCTGTCGTTGGTCTATGTAATTTGGGGGCGGAGTCCTGAGTATCTGTTGTTGGGCTGGCTGGCGTTGCAACTGCTGTTGATGCTGGTTGAACTGGTTGTGATTTATCTGTTCAAACGTCGCGCCCGAAAATTCAGCAGCGCAGTCTGGCGGTTGATGCTGTCCGTGCCGGCTGTGTTTGTCGGCATTGCCTGGGGTGCGGCCGCACCGCTGTTTCTGGATGCGAGTGACCCGGTCAATATGATTTCTGTCTCCATGTTGTTGCTGGGCGTTTTGAGCGGATCGCTCTATACGTTTTCACTGTTGCCGCCGCTATACTATCTGTTCGCCGGGATGATCCTGTTGCAGTATCTGTCTGTTACTGTTTTCCAGCCCGGTCTGGAGGCTGTCTCAGTCGGCGCGCTGGGGTTGGCGTTGTTGTCGGCAGGGTTATCCTACCAGCTATATCGTATCACCTATGAGTTGCTGTTCAGTCGTTATAAAAACAAGGCTTACGCCCATGAACTGAAACATGCCAAACGTATTGCAGAACAGGCCAGCATGGCAAAAACCCGATTTCTTGCTTCTGCCAGTCATGATATCCGTCAGCCTCTGCAGGCGATGGCGCTTTATGCCGAAGCGCTGGCCTGCAGGATAAACAGGCCGGACAATATCAAAAACCTTGAAGGGCTCAGGCAGAGCCATGCTTCCATGAGCAGAATCATGAATTCGCTGCTGGATATTTCGAAGCTTGATGCGGATATTATTGAGCCCGATATTGGCGCCGTTGCGTTACAGCCGTTGATGGAGCATCTGTTGGGCGGGTTTCATTCCATGGCAAAGAAGAAGGGGTTAACAATGCGTTGTCGCGTGGCCGACGATATCTGCGTTCGTTCAGATGCTGCGCTGCTCGAACGTATCGTATCGAACCTGCTTGGCAATGCGCTGCGTTATACCGATTCTGGCGGCATTCTGGCGGCATGCCGCCGTAGAGGTCAGGCGGTTGCGCTGGAGATATGGGATACGGGAAGGGGTATTCCTGCCGGGCAGGTCGGCAATGTGTTTCTGGAATTTTATCAACTGGAAAACCCCGAGCGTGATCGCCATAAAGGGTTGGGGCTGGGATTGTCGATTGTGAAGCGGCTGACTCAACTGCTGCCGGGCCACAGTATCGACCTCTGCTCGATAGCGGGGCGCGGTAGCCGTTTTCGGCTCACCATGCCAGTGGCAAGCAGCAATGTCGTGAAGCCGGACAGGCTGAGAGAGCGCCCTCAGATGGTGGATCAGTTGCTGGGAATGAAGGTGCTGGTGATTGAGGATGATGCCTCAGTGCGAAACGCCATGGTTGCCCTGATGCAGAGTTGGGAGTGCAGGGTGTGCAGCGCCGGCGATGTTGCAGGCGCGATCGAGTGCATGGAGGGCGGCTGGGTTCCTGGCGCGATTGTGGCGGACTACAGGTTGCCGGGTGGTAAAACAGGCATTCAGGCGATTCAGGCGATTCGAAGCCACTTGCAGCAGTATGTTCCAGCTCTGATTGTGACAGGCGAGTCGCTGCCTGAAACACTGCAGGATATCCAGAGCCAGGAAGATGTTCTGTTGCTTCATAAGCCGGTTCAGGCGGCCAGATTGAAGATGTTTTTAAGACGCTACGGGCGCAATTTCTAGTTCCAACACCGCAAAGAGCGCAAAGAGAACCTGAAAAAGGCTGGGTTGGTTTTCCTTGGCGTCTTAGCGCCTTGGCGTGAGGCGGTTTTGATTTTGGGTTTGAAAGGCGTGGCACGCAAAGCCGCAAAGTCGCAAAGGAAAACCCAAAAAATGGTCGGGTTTGTTTCTCTTTGCGTCTTTGCGCCTTGGCGTGAGACGGTTCTGACTTTGGATCAGCAACAGGCAGTGCAATTGATGCGCCGGATCAGGGCTGGTCGTGTTTGGTTAAGCCGAATGTGGGGTGTCGAATGGATTGATGATTGTCAAATTTTGAATCACCTGAGCGTGTTGCATGTCTTCTGTGTAAAGGGTTTCGCAGCCGCACTCCAGCGCGGCCGTGATAATCAGGGAATCATAGAGGCTATATTTCCACCGTTCAGAAATCTTCAGCGCTTTTGAATAATAGTTCATGCCAGGAAACAGTTCGCACAGCGGCGTGAGCACCTTATCCAGGTAGGTGGCGGCATCGTCCGGCGTCAGCGGCGCCGAAAATTT
>JALUYG010000244.1 GCA_027013105.1 Mariprofundus sp. | reverse complement strand
GGAGACGCCGGTGATCACCACCAGCTGATCACGCGGAATATCGACGCTGATATTTTTCAGATTATGCACCCGCGCCCCTTCGACGCGGATTCTGTTTTCATTCATGGCTGCTCCGGATTCAATGCAGAGCGCATACTAACGCCTAATTCAATTTCAGCAGCAGTCGGGACTGTGGCGAATTTGTTACAAATAATGACTTCTTGCGAAGCCATCAGAGCGCCCATGAAGGGCGCGCAAATCGGGCTAGTCCCGGAAGTTGGTGAAGGACAACGGTCTGTCTGTCTCCATGCCACGCACCAGCGCCATCACAGCTTGCAAATCGTCGCGTTTTTTACCGCTCACGCGCACCTGCTCGCCCTGAATCGAGGCCTGCACTTTCATCTTCTCCTGCTTGATCGCCTTGACGATCTTTTTGGCCAGATCGGTGCTGACGCCCTGTTTGATCACAATCTGCTGCCGCTTGCAGCCGCCGCTGGCATCTTCAGGATCGCCATATTCCAGGCAAGATGGCTCCAGTTTACGGCGCACCAGTTTGGCGCGCAGAATCTCGGTGACGGTATTGAGTTTATTGATGTCATCACCCACCACGGTGATGCCCTGCTCCGCCAGCGCAATACTGGACTGGCTGCCCTTAAAATCGTAACGGGTGGTAATCTCCTTGATCACCTGATTCACCGCATTGCTCATCTCCTGCATATCGGTTTCACTGACAATATCGAAACTGGGCATGCTAAACTCCTGCATATAAAATATTTTTCTGAACATCCGATCAACAGCCATTGATTTTTATCCAGAGCCTTGCCGAAAAACGAAACTCTGCCGCCTCAAACTTTGACAAGCAATGCACCCGACTTAAGCTTGGCGACCAACAGGAGAGATATTTGCCCAACGCACCCCGACATGATTCTTCAGGCTGGCTGCCGCAGTTACTGGCTCGATTCAACATAAAAGCCCGGATGAAAAACAGGCCGGATCGGCGCATGCCCTCCCATCGCTGGTATCCGCTGCTCGGCGCCATGGCTGGTTTCCTGTTTATTTTACTGTTCATCGGCGGCGCCGGTCAGGATGCACGCGCCCGCATGAGCATCCCGCATGATGAATGGGTCAATGCGGACTTACGCACCGACGCCAACCCGGTCAGCAGCCTCCGTCTCGTCACCCTGCGCAGCGGCGACCATGCCGTCGCCGCCCTGCAACGGCTCGGCTTCTCCAACTCCGACGCCCGCCGCATGATTACTGCCGCCAACGCCAGCTATCAGTTAAAAAACATTCGCGCCGGCCAGGTTTTCAAACGCATTGATACGCCCGAAGGCACTGATTTTTACTACAACATTGACGCCGATCAGCGCCTGCACCTGCACCGCAACGCCAAGCAGCGCGACTGGCATGCCGAAGTAACCCAACGCCTGGTCAGCGTTCGTCAACGCATTGCCACAGGCGTGATTCGGGGCAGCCTGTTCGCCTCTGCCGAACGCGCCGGCATGGACCAGCGCACCACCATGAACCTGGTGGATATCTTCGCCTGGGATATCGATTTCGCCCGTGATATGCGCAGCGGCGACAGCTTCAAGGTGATCTATGAGGAGCGCTTCGACGATAACGGCAGAGTGCTGGGCAGCAGCATCCTCGCCGCCCGCTTTGTCAACCAGGGCAGAACATTCGAGGCCGTGCGTTACCAACAGAAAAATGGCCAGGTCAACTATTTCACGCCCGACGGCAAAAGCCTGCGCAAAGCCTACCTGAAAGCGCCGGTAAAATTTTCGCGCATCTCTTCCCGCTTCACCCTGCGCCGCAAGCATCCCATCCTCGGCTATACCCGCGCCCATCGCGGCGTTGATTACGCCGCCCCCATGGGCACACCTATCCACGCCATTGGCGACGGCCGTATTATTTTTAAAGGCTGGAAAGGCGGCTATGGCCGTTTCATCCTGATCCGCCACACCAACCGTCTGCATGCGACCGCCTATGGCCATATGAGCCGCTATGCGCACGTCAAACGAGGCCAGTTTGTCAAACAGGGGCAGATTATCGGTTATGTCGGCATGTCCGGGCTGGCCACAGGCCCGCATCTGCATTTCGAGTTTCGCGTGCGGGGTCGAGCAGTAAATCCGCTCACCATCAAGCATCCGCCGGCCCGGCCGATCGCCAGAGCGGAACGGGATCGTTTCATGCAGCAGACTGCTCCGCTGTTGGGTCAGCTCAAGCAACCATCACCCGATGTCACCTGGGGTTAGCAATTTAACAATGACGCAATCAAACATGACACACCAACATCAGGCATGGCTGGAGAAGGCGCATCGCGTGCTGGATCTCGAAATTGCCGCGATTGATGCCCAGCACGATGTGCTGGGCGATGCCTTTGTGCAGGCCGTGGAAACCATTTTGGCGCTACAGGGGCGGCTGGTCGTGGTCGGCATGGGTAAATCCGGCATTATCGCCAAGAAAATCGCCGCCACTTTCGCATCCACCGGCACGCCGGCCTTTTTTGTCCATGCCGCCGAAGCGCAACATGGCGATCTGGGCATGATTACCGGTCAGGACGCCGTACTGGCGCTATCGCATAGCGGAGAAACTGCCGAAGTGTGCGGCCTGCTGCCGGAAATCCGCCGCCGCGGCGCAACCGTCATAGCCATCACCGGGCATACCGGCTCGACGCTGGCCCGCTATGCCGATGTGGTGCTGCATATTCCTGTCCGCAAGGAGGCCTGCCCGCTGAATCTGGCCCCGACTGCATCGACAACAGCCACCCTGGCGCTGGGCGATGCACTGGCTGTGGTGATCCTCAAACAGCGCGGCTTCAGAGAAGAGGATTTCGCCCGCGTGCATCCGGCCGGCAGCCTCGGCCGCAAACTGCTGCGCGTCGCCGATATTATGCACAGCGGCGATGCGCTGCCGGTGGTAAACGCCAACGCCACCCTGCGCGATGCGATCATGACCATGAGCAGTCACCGCCTCGGCGTCACCGGCGTCGCCGAAGATGGCAAGCTGATCGGCTGTTTGACCGACGGCGATCTGCGCCGCATTCTCGAATCGGGCGATCTCGATATTGATGCGCCGGTGCGCCAGCTTATGCACCCCGAGCCAGCCACGATCAGAGCGGACAGACTGGCCAGTGAAGCGCTGCACTGCATGGAAAGTAAAAAAATTCTGGTGCTGTTTGTCTGCGATGAGGCCCGCCATGCAATCGGCGTGGTTCACATGCACGATGTTCTGCAGGGGGAGGTGCAATGAGCCGGAAACGCCCGACCCAAACGGCGCAACATTCCGGCTTTGACTTTCCCTTTGCCGATGCCCGCGATATTCGCATGCTGATTCTCGATGTGGACGGCGTCATGACCAACGGCTCGATCACCATGGATCAGCATGGCGATGAGTGGAAATCGTTCAATGTGCGCGATGGTCACGGAATCAAGATGCTGCAACGCGCCGGCATTCAGGTGGCCATCATCACCGGCCGATCATCAAAAGTCGTGGCCGCCCGCGCCCGCGATCTGGGTATTGAGTTTGTGATTCAGGGCTGCCTGAACAAGGCCGAAGGGTTGAGCGCCATGGAGCAGCACTCCGGCATTGCCGCCGCACAGTGCGCCATGATGGGCGATGATCTGCTCGATCTGCCACCGATGTATCGCTGCGGCCTCAGCCTGGCGCCAAATGATGCGCATCAGGCGGTGCGCTCGTATGTCGACTGGGTTGCCGATCTGCCCGGCGGCGGCGGCGCCATCCGGCAGGCGGCGGAAGGGCTGATTCTGGCCGCCGGCGCATGGCAGCGCGTGATCGGGTCTCGCTATCAGGTCTCCCCGCCTGACTGCGGCTGGCCCGAACAGCCCGTTTAGCAGCTGCCCGAACTCCACTTTAGCAATGCAATCCGCAGCATGGCGCCGTCTGAAATGGAATAGCCTGAAATGGGGCAGTCTGGCGCTATCAATGGGCGCCGTCATCGCAGCCATCATCCTGATGCAAAACGGCGGCCCGAAACAGGCCGCGCCGGCCCGGAACGCAGCACAACCGAAAACCGAGGTGGAAAGCCCGGTGATTGTCGAGCGTAAAAATGGCAAGATCACCTGGCAACTACGCGCCGGCGAAGCCACGCAACAGCTGGATGGCAACATGCATCTGTTGCGTCCGACCCTGGTGGTCTTTACCGATTCGGGGCAGACCATCACCATTGACAGCGATCAGGCATGGTTTGAGCCTGTCCGGCGCGATGTGCGTTTCAAGGATCATGTGGTGGTGCATTTTAATGACTGGGTCATGCGGAGCGAACTGATGCTTTATGTGAGCGCCAAAGATGAAATTCAGGCGCCGGGAGCATTCAAATTGTCGGGCAAAAACATCAAGGCGCATGGCAGCAAGATGCGCTTTCACCGAAGCACGGAAGAGCTTGACGTGGATGACGGCATCTGGATCGAAGATACCGATCCACACTGGCGAGGAGCACTACAATGAAGGCGTTATACCGCAATTTATTCCAGGCTCGCATGCTTGCACGCGGCATCCCGCTTGCTGGCGCAGTGATGCTTATGATGCTGGCGTCATCACAGTCATGGGCGGAAACAGTGCAGATTGAAGCCGGAAAGATGACCCTCTATCACAAAAAGAACCAGGTGATTTTCACCAACAATGTACACCTCACCCGTGATGATTTCGAGCTCTACTGTGATCGCCTGGTGGCCTATTACAGCAACAGGGAGCTCGATCATGCCGACGCCTTCGGTCACATCAGGTTGCGCCACGGCAAAGCGAAAGGCAGCGCCGACAAGGCCGTGCTCAATCAGGCCAAAAGCACCCTCACCCTGAGCGGTAACGCCGTACTGGTGCAGGATGGCAATCGGGTGACAGGCGAACAGATCGTACACGATATGAACAGACAGCAGACCGTGGTGCTGCCCGGCAAAAGCGGCAGAACCCATATGACCATCGAGTCCGCCGATGACAATAGCAGCGCGCTGCTGCCCGCTTCAGGAAAAACCCCGTGAGCCAACATCATCTGTCGGCCAGAGGGCTATGCAAAAGTTACCGCAAAAAACAGGTGGTGACGGATGTGGAAATCGATGTCCATTCCGGCCAGTGCATCGGCCTGCTCGGCCCCAACGGCGCCGGTAAAACCACCAGTTTTTACATGGTTTGCGGCCTGGTGCCGGCGGATGGCGGCAGCGTCAGCATGGATGGCGAGGATATCACCCGCCTCCCCATGCATCTGCGCGCCCGCAGGGGCATCGGCTATCTGCCTCAGGAGGCCAGTATTTTTCGCAAACTGACCGTGCGTGAAAACCTGCTGGCCATTTTTGAAACGCTCGATATGCCCGAGATTCAGGTTGAGGAAGAGCTGGAGACGCTGCTGGTGGATCTGGGCATTGAGGCGGTGCAACATCAGAAGGCCTATACCCTCTCCGGCGGTCAGCGGCGGCGTACGGAAATCGCTCGCGCTCTGGTCACCAAGCCCAAGTTTCTGCTGCTCGATGAGCCCTTTGCCGGCGTCGATCCGATCGCCGTAGAAGATATTCAGAGCATTATCGCCAAGTTGCGCGGCAAAGGCATCGGCATCCTGATTACCGATCATAATGTGCGCGACACCCTGGCCATCTGTGATCGGGCCTATCTGATGAGCGCCGGCCAGATTCTGGTGCATGGCAGCGCCGACGAGATTATTCAGCATCCCGACGCCCGACGCCTCTATCTGGGCGAAAGCTTTTCCATGTGACGAATGGAACATGAATGGAGCGTGGTCATGAATCAAACAGCGACGAATAAAACTGAACAAAGTGAATCTCTGATCGTGGCCGTCACCGGCGCTTCCGGCGTCGCCTATGCGTTGCGCCTGATTCAGCGTCTGGCCGAAGCCGGCATGGAGCAACATATCCTGCTCTCCGATGCCGCCCGCGTGGTGCTCAAACAGGAGGTGGATCTGACGCTGCCGGATCACACGCCTGTTGCACAGGCATTGCCGGAGCTGTTGGCGCAACATCTGCGCATTGGCGCAGAAGGCATGCACTGCTACGCCCTGAACGACTGGTTCTCCCCTGCCGCATCCGGCTCGGCCGGCATTAAAAAAATGGTTGTACTGCCCTGCTCGATGGGCACGCTGGCGCGCATCGCCTGCGGCGCCTCCGACAATCTCATCGAACGCGCCGCCGATGTGATGCTCAAGGAGCGTCGGCAACTGATTATTGCGCCCCGCGAAACGCCACTCTCCGGCATTCATCTGGAAAACATGCTCAAGCTCTCGCAGTTGGGCGCGCATATCATCCCGCTCATGCCGGGCTTTTATCATCGGCCGGAAACAGTGGAGGATCTCATCGATTTCATGGTTGATCGCGTTCTCGATCATCTCGATGTCACCAACCCGGAGGCGCAGCGATGGGGCGAATAACCGCCCGTTACGGCCTTGTCGTCGGGGCATGGCTGCTCATCATCTGCCTGAGCGGCTGCACCGGACTGACCGCCGTCTCGGCGATTCCGGGCGCCATGTACGGCATGGTGGCCGATCAGTTTTCCGGCGAAGAGGAGAGCTTCGCCTACAATATGGAGATGACGCTGGCCGCCGCCCAGCAGGCGTTGCAGGAGATGCAGATTGCCATCGATATTGTCGAGAAACGGGAGGATGGCGGATACAGCCTCGCCTTCAACAATAACAGACTGGATGGAAAAATATCCCTGAGCCGGCAGACGCCGAAACTGACAACGGTCTATATCCGGGTGAGAACCCTCACCCGTGAAGAGTCGGTGGAGCGCGCCATTATCCAGCTGATCGATGCGAAACTGAAAAAATTGCCGGCAGGCGCACACTTTCGACAGGCCGATTTCCGGAACCTTCTTGCCAAAGCGGATTTCCATTCCCGCCGCCTCGGCTGGTATCGCCCCGGGGCCAGGCTGGATGCGCAAAAAAGCATGACACGGGGATGGTTGCAAGTGAAGATGCCTTCGGGAAAGATCGCTTTCCTGAAAGGCGCAATAAAAAAATAGCAAAATAACCGATCTGGAGAAACTGCATGACCAACAACAATCAACCACTGGATGATATTGCAGAAAAAATTGCCGGCGGCATCCGCATGCTCGGCGGCCTCAAACAGGGCGCCGAAGCGCAGGTGCGCACCATTGTCGAGGGGGCGCTCTCCCAATTCGACGTGGTGACGCATGAACGCATGCAGGTGCAGGAGGCCATGCTGGCCAAAGCCCGTCAGGAACTGGAGGCGCTCAACGCCCGCGTCACCGAGTTGGAAGCGCAGCTGAAAAATCGTCCGCAATAAATCGTTGCAGCCGGTTGGCGTAGCATCTGCATTTCAACAGGCTGCGTGATTTCAGCTCGCATCCCCGTTAGCCTTTCGCCCCTGTCTGCCTGACGCGCGTTGTTTGTTTCATGTGAAGGCGCAGTATCAACAATTTCTGATTGTGGAAGGTTTTTATCATGCATATGGATTTTACATTCGCCCCGTGGGGCATGGCCTACGCCGCACTGATGTATGTGCTCGGCAACGGCGTCTGGACCAACCACCTTGTTCGCCACAAACCGTGGCTTGGATGGTTGATGTGGACGCTTTCAGCCGTCATCGTCATCGTCATCGGCGCGGTGCTGCAGGTGCGCATCTCTCCCGACAGCCAGGGCGTCTGGTCTGCGCTGACATCGGTGAATAAAGAAAACCACTGGATTGTTGTCACACTGTACGCCCTGCTCTCCGTGCCGGGCGCCGCCAGCGTGCTGTTTCGGCAATCATTGGGCTGGACCCGGCTGGGCGTGCTGGCGATCGCACTGATCGTCTTTATTCCGCTGGGCATGCAGCTGCATGATCCGAACGACCCACATCTCATGCTGAGTCTGGGTTTAACACTGGCCATTTGCGGCCTGAGCTGGCTATGGTCGGCGCTGCTCGATTGCGAGCCGGCGCACCAGCGTAAAACAGTTCCAATCGCTGAAACAGACCAGTAAGGCAGGCGACGAGCAGATGAAACATTCCGTCGCCAGAGCCGGCACGCTGGTTGAAGCGCTGCCCTATCTGCAGCGTTTCGCCGATCAGACCATTGTCATCAAATATGGCGGCAACGCCATGGTGGAAGAAGCGCTGAAAGCCAGCTTCGCCACCGATATCACGCTGCTCAAACAGGTCGGTATCAATCCGGTCGTGGTGCATGGCGGCGGCCCGCAGATTGGCAATCATCTGGCCAAAATCGGTAAGGAAGCGAAATTTATCGACGGCATGCGGGTGACAGACAGCGAAACCATGGATGTCGTCGAAATGGTGCTGGCAGGCCTCGTCAACAAGGAGATTGTCGGCAACATCAACAAGGCCGGCGGCAAGGCGGTCGGCCTCTCGGGTAAAGACGGCGGCCTGATCTGCGCCCGGAAAATGCATATCGAGAAAACCGCCCCCGAACTGGATGTGCCGGAAATTATCGACCTCGGCCATGTCGGCAAGGTGCATGCGATCAATACGGAAATCCTCAAGGTGCTGGAAGATGACCGCTTCGTGCCGGTGATTGCGCCGGTCGGCTATCACAAGGCCGAAGGCAAAAGTTACAACATCAATGCCGATCTGGTGGCCGGCGCGATTGCCGCTGCGCTCGGCGCGGCCAAGCTGATTTTACTGACCGACGTGGCCGGCGTGCTGGATGCGGACAAACAACTCTGTTCGCAATTAAGCGTGGCCGAGACGCGCGCCATGATCGCCGACGGCAGCATTGCCGGCGGCATGATTCCGAAAACAACCTGCTGCATCGATGCCGTGGCCTCCGGCGTCGGCCAGGCCCACATCATTGATGGCCGCGTCCCCCACGCCCTGCTTCTGGAGATCTTCACCGACGAAGGCGTCGGCACGGTGTTTAGCGCTGATTAATCAAAACCACTCACCGCAGAGTACGCAGAGAAAGGCAGAGGAAAAGATGAATAGGGTTTTCACTTGGCGTTCTTTGCGTCTTGGCGAGAGGTAGATTTGAAGGGTTTAAAGACTTGATCTCGCAAAGCCGCAAAGAACGCAAAGAAAGTCAAAATCTCTTTCGAATTGAAAACGCCCACATTAAAGCATGATGTTTCTTGCATGGTTTTACTCTGCGAAACTCTGCGTACTCTGCGGTGAAAGATTGTAAGTGCTTTTAAATAGATGAACTTTGGCGGTGATGCGTATATGCTGCGCCCCCTTTCGATTTCTAATTCACAATGTACAGGAGAAATACTATGGCTTTAAACGTCTACTACGATAAGGACGCCGACCTTTCTATTATCCAGAACACTAAAGTTGCCATCCTCGGTTACGGCTCACAGGGCCATGCCCATGCCAACAACCTCAAGGATTCCGGCGTCGATGTGACGGTTGGCCTGCGCGCCGGCTCCGCATCCATCGCCAAGGCCGAAGCCTGCGGCCTGAAAGTCGCCAGCGTTGCGGAAGCGACAGCCGGCGCCGATCTGGTCATGGTGTTGACCCCGGACGAATTTCAGTCCGACCTGTACAAAAACGAACTCCTTGCCAATTTGAAAGAGGGCGCCACGCTGGCTTTCGCGCACGGCTTCGCCATTCACTACAATCAGATTGTGCCGCGCGCCGATCTCGATGTGATCATGATTGCGCCGAAAGCGCCGGGGCACACAGTACGCAACGAATTCGTCAACGGCGGCGGCATTCCCGACCTGATCGCAGTGGCTCAGGACGCCAGCGGCAACGCCAAGGCCACTGCCCTCTCCTACGCTTCAGCCATCGGCGGCGGTCGCACCGGCATCATTGAAACCACCTTCAAGGATGAGACCGAAACCGATCTGTTCGGCGAGCAGGCTGTGCTGTGCGGCGGTTGCGTGGAGCTGATCAAGGCCGGTTTTGAAACCCTGACCGAAGCAGGCTATGCGCCGGAGATGGCCTATTTTGAGTGCCTGCACGAAATGAAGCTGATTGTCGATCTGATTTACGAAGGCGGTATCGCCAACATGAATTACTCCATCTCCAACAATGCCGAGTATGGCGAGTATGTGACCGGCCCGAAGGTGATTAACGAAGAGTCCAAAAAGGCCATGCGCGAAGCGCTGCACAACATTCAGACCGGCGAATACGCCAAGCAGTTCATTGTTGAAGGCGCAACCAATTATCCGTCCATGACCGCTTACCGTCGCCTCAACGCCGCGCACCCGATTGAGCAGACCGGCGCCAAACTGCGCGGCATGATGCCGTGGATCAAAAAGATCGTGGATAAATCCAAAAACTGATGCAACCTGATGACTGGCACGCAGTCATCAACACGCGCACAATCCAGGGGAGGCTCCGGCAACGGAGCCTCTTTTTTTTATTCTTGCTGTTTATTCTTGCTATTACACGATAATAGTGTACACTTTAATCTTGCAAGAAAGGAGGCGAACATGCTGAAGAATGTGACGTTAAGTGCAGAAGAGAATCTGATTCGACAGGCAAGAAAGAGTGCGCAGCAGGAACATACGACATTGAATGCCATGTTCCGCCAATGGCTCACCCGCTATGTCAGGCAGAAACAGTCGGCGACCGATTACGAATCACTGATGCAGGATTTATCTTACGCCCGCGCAGGTCAAAGTTATAGCCGGGATGAAATGAATGAACGGTAAATTTTTTATTGATACCAACATTCTTGTTTACACATTCGACGCAACGGCGCCCGCCAAACAGCAGGTTGCCCGCCAACTGGTTGCAACTGCGCTTGATTCGCAACAGGGCGTCATCAGCTATCAGGTCGTACAGGAGTTTCTGAATGTGGCGACGCGCAAATTTTCGGCGCCGCTGACACCGGACGATGCCGCCACCTACCTGGATAAGGTGCTCACGCCGCTGTGCGAACTGTTTCCTGGCATGAACTATTATTCAAAAGCGCTGAAGATTTCTGAACGGTGGAAATAT
>JALUYG010000243.1 GCA_027013105.1 Mariprofundus sp. | reverse complement strand
TTCGGGCACAGTGCTGACTATAACAAACAGTGAGGAAATGAGATGAAACAGGTCTGTCGATGGATGATGGCTGCAGTGCTGATGGTGCTGCTGGATGGTTGTGGTGGAGTCGATGGCATGTTGAAGAAAGATGCATTGAGTAAAGTTGAATCGACCATGGTGATGATTCCCTCAGACAGTTTCATGATGGGGAGCAATAGCGGGGATAAGAATGAGAAACCCGTACATCGTGTGCATATCAATAGCTTCAAGATGGGCAAATATGAAGTGACCCAGGCATTGTGGCAGGCGGTAATGGGTAACAATCCGAGTGCCTTTAAGGGCGCAAATCGCCCGGTAGAGCAAGTCAGTTGGGATGATATTCAACGGTTTCTTAAAAACTTAAATCGCATATCAGGTAAGCATTTCCGCCTGCCAACAGAATCAGAGTGGGAGTATGCGGCGCGTGCAGGCTCTACGACGAAATACTCCTGGGGCAATGATATATCATGCGATAAGGCCAGTTATGATGGAGGGAAGAGCTCTTCCTGCTATTACCGGCTTGAAAATCATTATCGAGGTACGCAATCAGTTGGCAGTTATGCGCCCAATAGCTATGGGCTGTATGATATGCACGGCAATGTTTGGGAATGGGTGCAGGATCGTTATCATAGTAGCTATAAGGGTGCGCCAAATGATGGTTCTGCATGGGAGGGTCGCGGTAGTCCGAACCGTGTTTTGCGCGGCGGTGCCTGGATCTATGGTCCGGGCGGCCTGCGTTCGGCCAACCGTGTCAGAGACTTTCCTGCATTTAGTAACTTTATTTGTGGTTTCCGTCTCGCCCAAGACTGATCTTTTATGAGCAGGCTGAAACATTGGTACATGACTGTTTTGAGATAGCCGACTGAAAGCGGAATTTTAAGTGAATTGTTTGTTTGGCTTCTTTGAACCAACAGGAGGATGAATGATTTATTTTGTTGGTGTAGAACTTCCTTATGGCAATGAGCTAATCGTAAACGAATGCCCTGTCTGCGGGAAAAAAGACGATTTTTATTATCATCCAGAGCTTCGGTGTGGCGTAGATATATCTACCGTTGTTTGTGAAGCGTGCTGCAAGGAAATTGAAAAGAAAGATAGAATGGCTAAACCCCCTGAAATTTTGAAGGTGAAACGCCTCTTTTACAGGAATGTTGGCGATGCCCGGAGAACCTTTGCAGAAGTTGAAGACGGAAGGATTGGTGCACTTTTTAGAAGAGGCGACGAGTACTTCACCGATTTCTGTCAATTAGAGAGAAAAACATTTTCGGCTGCAAGGGATAGTCTGTGGCGTTACTATGGTTTGTTCGCACCGTTAACCGATTACCCAACTTCGTATATAACTGGCGGCAAAAAATAATGTTCAGCAAGTTCTTTGTGTGAAAACGGATTGAAGCATTGCTTGCCGCTGCGTACAGTGCTGCAACGACAACGAACATGAAACAAACTGGGGAGGAAGTGAGATGAAACAGATTAGTCGATGGATGATGGCGGCGGTGTTGATGGCGCTACTGGGTGGTTGCAGTGGTGAGGATGGCATGCTGAAGATCAGCTCGGATCCTGCGGATGCGGAGGTTTATATTGATGGCGACCGCAAGGGCAACACGCCATCTGAAAAGGGGCAGACCTTTGCCATTAAGATTTCAGCGGGCGAACACAAGATTGAGATTATCAAACCAATCGAGAATCCTGATAAATATGATCAATATTATGGTGAAAAGAGTGTGGTGGTGTCGGAGAAATCGTTGCAGACCGTCTCGCTATCGTTGAAGAGACATCAGAGCGAGGCGTATAAGGAAAAGTGGGATGAGCACCTCCGGCTTAAAGCAGAAGCTGCAGCGAAAGGGCGAGAGG
>JALUYG010000242.1 GCA_027013105.1 Mariprofundus sp. | reverse complement strand
AGAACAGGCCGAACAAGGAGCGCGGATGAGCATACCCTTCAGGCAGCAACTCTCCGTCGGCTGGTATCTTTTCCGGCAACGCATGCATGGCCGCCGCCGCTATCCGCTGGTATTAATGCTGGAGCCGTTGTTTCGCTGCAATCTGGCCTGCGCCGGGTGCGGCAAGATTGATTATCCGGACAACATACTGAATCGCCGCCTGAGCGTGGATGAATGCATTGCCGCCGCCGAGGAGTGCGGCGCGCCCATTGTTTCGATTGCCGGCGGCGAGCCGTTGATTCATCGCCAGATGCCGCAAATCGTCTCGGCGCTCATCGCCCGCAGGAAATTCATCTACCTGTGCAGCAATGCGCTTCTTCTGCATAAACACATGGCCGACTATCGACCCTCTCCCTACCTGACCTTTTCCGTCCATCTGGACGGCAATCGCGAGCGCCACGACAGATCAGTATGCCGGAGCGGCGTGTTCGAACAAGCCGTGGAAGCGATTCGCACCGCACTATCCGCCGGTTTCAGGGTGACGGTGAACAGCACCTTCTTTCAACATGAAACAGCCGAAGAAATCGCCGATTTTTTTGATTTCGTCACCGAACTCGGGGTGGAAGGCATCACCATGTCGCCCGGATTCAGCTACGCGCATGCGCCGCAACAGGACGTGTTTCTTGAGCGCCGGACCAGCATCCGCCTGTTCCGTTCGCTGTTTCGTCTGCAACGCAACGGAAAACAGCGATGGCCGTTGAATCACTCCTCGCTGTTTCTCGATTTTCTGGCTGGCAATCAGGCCTATCGTTGCACCGCCTGGGGCAACCCGACGCGCAATATCTTCGGTTGGCAGCGCCCCTGTTATCTGCTGGCCGACGGCGGTTACGCGGAGAGTTTCGAGGAATTGATGCGCACCACCCGCTGGCAGGACTACGGCAGCGGCGTCAACCCAAAATGCGGCAACTGCATGGCGCATTGCGGTTACGAACCGACGGCGGTGAACGACACCTTCGCGCACCCGTGGAAAGCGCTCAGGGCCTGGGTTCGCGGCCCGCGCACCGAAGGGCCAATCGCGCTACCGGACGCCAAAGCTCCAACCGCCAGACCCATGATCCCCATCACGCCGGATATCGCACACGGCGATATACAACCACGCCGGCAGGCCACTCCGGGCAGATATGGACAAGCTGAGTGAAGCGCTTGTCACCATGCCAATACTGATGTGGTTTTTGCGCCTGCTGCTGTCCTGGCAGACGCGGCGCATCATGAAGGCGCTTGCCATCCTGCTTGCCTTTAGCGTGGTTACTCCGGCATTCGCCGGGGCAAGTGCGGGTGATACAGTCCGCCGCCTGCAGGCGGCGCTGCTGCAAAGCATGCGCGAGGCCAATACTTACCCGCAGCGCGTAGCTAAGCTTGCGCCGCTAATTCGGCAAACACATGATATGCCGCGCATCGCCCGTATTACGCTCGGCCGACACTGGCGCAGCCTGAATGCAACGCAGCGCAAGCGGTTCGATGAGGTGTTCTTCCGCTTGTCGGTTTCCGTCTATGCCAGCCGTTTCAAATCATGGGACGGCGAGCGTTTTGTCGTGGACGCCGAGAAGCCGTCGCGTCACGGCCGCATGCTGGTGAAAACCCGTCTGCTCCGGCGCAACGGCAAGCCTGTACACCTGGATTACCTATTGCGAAAAAAGAACGGCCGCTGGCGGATTATCAATGTCATTGCCAACGGCGTCAGTGATCTGGCGCTGAAACGCGCTGATTATTCATACGAAATACGGCAACACGGCTTTGAAGCGTTGATTTCGCGTCTGAAGTCAAAGATTGCACTCCGGCGCAATCCTCACAGCGATTCATTTGTTTCAGATCACAATCATGCATAGTATCGGCCCATGCTGATTACCATCTCACCGGCCAAAAAACTGGATACCGCCACCCCCGCCCCGGTCAGTGATTACACACAGCCCGAGCATCTGGACAGGGCGTCGGAACTGATTGCGGTGATGCGTGAAAAGGACAGTTTTGAGATTGCCGAGCTAATGAAGTTATCGATGAATCTGGCCGATCTGAATATGCAGCGTTATCAGGACTGGCATACGCCGTTTACGCCGGATAACGCCAAACAGGCGCTGTTCACCTTCTGCGGCGATGTCTATCAGGGCATCGATGCAGCCACCCTCAGCACCGATGACATCGTGTTCGCCCAGCATCATCTGCGCATGCTTTCCGGCCTCTATGGCGTCTTGCGGCCGCTGGATCTGATGCAGCCCTATCGCCTTGAAATGGGTACCAGACTGGCCACCGAGCGTGGCTGCAACCTCTACCAGTTCTGGGGCGATGTGATTACCGACGCGATCAACCGGGCACTGGCCGATCAGGGCGATGATATCCTGATCAACCTCGCTTCCAACGAATATTTTTCCGCCATCAATCCCGCCAATATCCGGGGGCGGATCATCACGCCCGTATTCAAGGAGTTGCGTAACGGCGCCTATCGCATCATCAGCTTCAACGCCAAAAAAGCGCGTGGCCTGATGAGCCGTTTTATCATTCAGCGCCGCATCAGCGACCCTGAAGCGATCAAATCATTCGATCTGGCCGATTACGCCTACAACGAAGATCTGTCCTCCGACGATACGTTTGTATTCACCCGCTAGCTGAAAAAAGCGTTCTGTTCGTGATACGCAGCGTCAAAAGACCATGGCTGCATGTTTACAGAGAGATCAAAAATTGACCGCAAGATTTTGGACGGCAGGTTAAGCGCATGCCCCATTTAGTTCTGATCGACGGTCCCAATTATGTGTTTCGCGCCTTTCATGCCGTCAAACACAACCTTACCAACTCCAGAGGCGAACCGACCAACGCCGTTTTCGGTTATGTACAGATGCTGCGCAGTATCCTCAAAGAGTTGAATCCCACCCATGTCGCCGTCGCCTTCGACCCCAAGGGCGGCACCTTCCGTAACCAGATGTTCGCCGATTACAAGGCCCATCGTCCGCCCATGCCGGAAGAGCTGGCGGCGCAGTGGCCGGCCGTATTTGCGCTGACCGACGCATTCAGGTTCAACCGTATCTGCATCGACAATTACGAGGCCGATGATGTGATCGCCACGCTGGCCAGGCAGGCAGAGGCGAGAGGCTGGGATGTCACCATTGTTTCAACCGACAAGGATCTGATGCAACTGATCAGCGATAAGGTCTGGATGCTCGATACGATGCGTAAAAAGGATTACGGCGCGGATGAGGTGAAAGAGAAATGGGGAGTCGGCCCCGACCGTATCCACGATCTGCTGGCGCTGGCCGGCGATTCGGCCGACAACATCCCCGGCGTGCCCGGCATCGGCCCGAAAACAGCTGTGCTGCTGCTTGAAACCTATGGCGATCTGGAAGGGGTGCTGACCCGCGCCAATGAAATAAAACAGACAAAACGACGCCAAAATCTGATCGAGTTCGCCGAAGACGCCCGCCTCTCCTACCGGCTGGTGGCGCTCGATGATCAGGTGGACGTGGGCGTATCGCTCGATGATCTGGCCGTTCAGCCGCCGGATCGGGAGAAGCTGGCGGAGATTTTCACTCGCCTGGAATTCCGCCGTCTGATGGCGGAATTTTGCGACGATGATGCAACGCCCACAGCCTTGGCGAATAGCTCAGAACCAGTCGCCCGGCAAAGCGACGCGCCAGAACCGGAAGCGCCGCCATCGCCGACAGTCTCCCGAACCGATATACTGGTGGATAACAAATCCGCGCTGCACGCCTTGCTGCAGGCGCTGCAGCAGGCGGAGCTGATCGCGCTGGATACCGAGACCACCTCGCTGAGCACCCACGACGCCGCCATTGTCGGGCTCTCTTTTTCGGTCAGGGCCGGCGAAGGCTTTTATCTGCCGCTCGGGCATCGCGCCGCCGACCTGCTCTCCCCGGCGCCGAAACAGTTGCCGATTCAGGATGTGCTGGAGGCGCTGCGGCCGATTCTGGAGGATGCAGACAGAGCCAAATGCGGCCATAACCTCAAATATGATACGCAGGTGCTGCGCCGTGCCGGTATCGAGTTGCGCGGCGTGGTGGCCGATTCGATGCTGCTGGCCTACTGCCTCTATCCGGGCAAGTATCCACCCAAAATGGATAGCGTGGCCGAAGATTATCTGCATCACCACTGCATCGCCTTTGAGGAGGTGGCCGGCAAAGGCGCCAAACAGATCGGCTTCGACCGGGTGCCGATTGAGTCGGCGCTGCCCTACGCGGCTGAAGATGCCGAGATATCCCTCAGACTCACCCATCTGCTCCGTCAGAAGCTTCAGGCCGAGCAGCGCCTGCAGCGGCATGACGACATCGAACTGCCGCTGGCCTCGGTGCTGGCAGATATGGAGTGGCAAGGCGCGCATATCGACGCCGCCAAACTGAATGAACTTTCCGCCCGTTTCGGCGAACGCATCAGTGAACTGGAAGCAGCGATTCATGCCGCCGCCGGCGAAGCCTTCAATATTCGTTCGCCCAAACAGCTCGGCGAGCTGCTGTTTGAACGGCTGGCCATTCCCGGCGGCAAAAAAACAAAGTCGGGCCAGTGGGCCACCGGGCAGGAGGTGCTGGAGAAGCTCGCCGCCGATCATGAGGTGCCGCGCCTGATTCTCGAAGTGCGCCAGATCGCCAAACTCAAATCCACCTATACCGACGCCCTGCCGAAACTGATTCACCCGAAAACCGGCCGCGTTCACACATCGTTTAATCAGGCCATCACCACCACCGGCCGCCTCTCCTCCTCCGATCCGAACCTGCAGAATATTCCGATTCGCAGCATTGAAGGGCGAGAAATCCGCAAAGCCTTCAGCGCCGAAGCGGGCCGGAAACTGATCGCCGCCGACTACTCCCAGATTGAGCTACGCCTGATGGCGCACTTTTCCGGCGACGCTGTGCTCTCCCGCGCTTTCGCCGACGGGGCGGATATCCATGCCGCCACCGCCGCCGCCGTCAACGAGATCGATCTGGCCGATGTCAGCAGCGACATGCGCCGACGCGCCAAGATCATCAATTTTGGAATTTTATACGGCATGAGCGCCTTTGGCCTGGCCAAACGGCTCGGCGTCTCCCGTAGCGAAGCCAGGGCGTTCATCGACGCCTATTTCGCCCGCTACCCGGCGGTGCGCGGATTTATGGATGCCACGCTGCAACAGGCGCAGGCCGACGGCTATGTGGAAACGCTGCTCGGCCACCGCGTCTATGTGCCGGAAATCAACAGCAGCAACGGCATGCGGCGCGCCTATGCCGAACGCACGGCGATCAATGCGCCGCTGCAGGGCTCGGCCGCCGATATCATCAAAGTCGCCATGATCCGGCTGCACCAACGCCTGAAAGCAGAGGCGCCCGAAGCCGCCATTATTCTACAGGTGCATGATGAACTGATCGTGGAAGCGCCGGAAGCGCAGGCGCCGGCAGTCTCCGAAATCATGCGCGAGTGCATGGAGTCCGCAGTTGATCTGAATGTGCCGCTAACCGTCGATATCGGCGTCGGTGACAACTGGTTCGACGCCCATCCGCTTTAACCCGGATTAATCGTCGAAGCCGCTTGAGGCGTGATTCTCGAAGCGCGTGTATTTGTGGATAAAGGTCAGCTTCACATCGCCAATCGGGCCGTTGCGCTGTTTGGCGACAATAATTTCGGCCAGCCCTTCGTTGTCCGGCTTCTTGTTGTAAACCTCATCGCGATAGATGAACATGATCACATCAGCATCCTGCTCAATGGCGCCCGATTCGCGCAGATCGGACATCACCGGACGTTTATCGGCGCGCTGCTCCAGTGATCGATTGAGCTGGGAGAGCGCAATCACAGGCACATCCAGCTCTTTGGCCAGACTCTTCAGCGAACGCGTGATTTCAGAAATTTCCTGGGCGCGGTTATCGGCGTCGGCGCGACCGCTCATCAGGCCGACATAGTCAATCAGCACCAGATCGAGCTGCTTGGCTTCACGTTTAAGGCGGCGACACTTGGAACGCACTTCCAGCACGGAAATCGCCGGCGTGTCATCCACATAGATGGAGGATTCGGCCAGAGAACCGCTGGCGGCAGCCAATTTACGCCAGTCCTCGGCGGAAAAACGGCCGGTGCGCAGATGCTGCATATCGACGCGGGCTTCGCAGGCCAGCATGCGCATGGCGATCTGCTGCGATGACATCTCCAGCGAGAAAACCGCAACCACGCCGCCGTCGTCAGAGCGCATGGAGGCGTTCTGGGCCAGATTCATCGAGAAGGCGGTTTTGCCCATGCTGGGGCGGCCGGCGACAATGATCAGATCGCCGCGCTGCATGCCGGAAGTCATCCGATCGAGATCATCGAAGCCGGTTGGAATACCAGTGACCAGTTTCTGCTCGGCGTAGCGCTGCTCCAGCTCTTTGTAGCTCTCCAGCATCAGATCGGACATCTTGCTGAAGGATGGTCTTGAGCGGTTGAAATTCTCGGCGATGCCGAGAATGTTTTTTTCAGCCAGATCGAGATGTTCATTCACATCGCGAGACGGCTCTTCATAAACCTCGCGCGTTACATCGCTGCAGACCGAGAGCAGATCACGTAAAACAGCGCGCTCGCGCACAATATCGGCGTAATGTTTGACATTGGCCGAGGTAGGCACGGATGTCACCAGTTCAGCCAGATAGGACTCGCCGCCGATACTGGCCAGTTCATCCCGCCGTTCGAGCTGATCCTTGATGGTCAGCGCATCGACGGGCTGACCTTTGGCCGCCAGTTCACTGATGACGTAGAAAATACGCGCATTGGCATCCACATAGAAATGCTCCGGCAGCAGCGACCCTTCCAGCCGTTCCAGCGCCTCGGCATCCTGCATAATACCCCCCAACACCGCCCGCTCCGCATCATAGGCGTGGGGCGGAATACGCTCTCTGAGCGTATCGGTGCGCAGGGGGATCGGCTGACTCAATGCTGCTCGGAAGTAACCGTAATGCTCAGGTTGGCCGTGACATCCGGATGCAGGCGGACGCGGAAGCCGTGCTCGCCAACCTCTTTGATGTGCTCATCCTGCAGGATGTTACGACGCTCAACCGAGAAGCCGTTATCCTTGAGCAGCGCAGCCAGTTCGGCGGCGCCGACAGAGCCGTAGAGATGCTTGCCATCGGATGTGGCCAGCACCACTTCCAGTGCCAGGCCTTCCAGTTTGGCAGCCTCTTCTTTCGCTGCAGCCAGCACCTCTGCCTGCTTGCTCTCCAGCAGCGCACGACGACGTTCGAACACCTTGCGGTTGCCTTCGTCGGCGATGGCAGCCTTGCCCTGCGGCAACAGGAAATTACGGCCGTAACCAGGACGCACGCTGACTTCATCGCCAACATTGCCCAGGCCTTCAACACGTTCCAAAAGAATTAATTGCATTGTTTATCCTCCAACTGCCGGCATATGCCGGCGATAATCAAACCAGATATCCATCAGGCCGATGATCACAAAAGGAATGATCAGCACCGTCCAGATGAGTAACATCAAATACATCAACGCGATTGAAAACAGCATGCCTTTCGCTTTCAACCAGCTATGTCCGACAGCGACGCCCTGCGCGGCCAGCAGACCGCCAATCAGGATGGCGGCGTTAACGGCAATATAGTGCAACTCGCCCGAACCCAGGTTCAGCGCCACAAGCAGCGCCAGAAACAGGTATGCCACCGGCTTGCCGAAACCGAGGCTGAGCAGGCTGGTCGGCGCACCCTGATAAAAACCGTACCTGCGGGCAATATTCCGGGCCAGCACCACATCGCCCCACCAGCTGAACCAGACGCCCAGCAACAGCAGCCCCGGAAGAATCGCCACCATCATCCGGCGCGACTCTTCAATAATCTGCATCGCCTCCGGCTCGCCTTTCGGCAGTTGCTGCTCAACGCCGGCAAACATCGGAGACAGAAACTGATCAATCAGGCCGCTGACGCTGTCGCCATGCAGGGCAGCAGCAATCAACAACCCCGCCAATCCAGCGCCGCCCAGCCCGAAGGCCAAATACTGGGCGCTGCGACGCACGCCATCGTTGCCCATCATCAATACCGCCCCGAGCATCGGTGCGACGCCATAAAGCACAAACACCAGCAGTCCCGGCGTCAGTGCAAAACCGGAAACTGCGACAATGCCCGCAGCCGTCAGCGCCGCCACATGGGTGGCGAACAGCCAGCCGCCGCCGAACGTGATCAGCGCAATCAACGCCGGCGCCATCACATTTAAAGTCAGTCCGAGCGTAGTCAACAGCATGGCCGCAAAAGTCGGCAATCCGCCGCTGATGGCCGGCAGCCACAAGGCGCTCATCAACATCATCAGCATCAATGCGGCGCATGGCAGCCGATGGGTTAAAATATAACGCCAAATTGGCGGCATGGGCGTCATCGGCGGGGTGGAAGGCTGGCCCTGCATCACGATTCCTGCATCAGATCAGCTGATCAACGGATGGCAGTGGCGTGGCTGATGTCCGGCTGCCGGATCAATCGTGATGCAGCGGCGTAAACGGAACCAGCGCCAACACGCGTGCGCGTTTGATGGCGGTGGTCAAAAAACGCTGATGCTTGGCGCAAGTGCCGGTCACACGCGACGGCAGAATTTTATAGCGCTCGGTAATAAACCCGCGCAGCAGATCCGGATCCTTGTGATCGATGGTCAGGCTCTTGTCGGCGCAGAATTTGCAGAACTTGCGACGACGCTGAAAACGGCCGCGCTGACCGCCGCGCTGCGGACGATCACCCTGCGGACGGCGCTCTCCCTGCGGACGCGATCCCTGCGTCCGGTCACCGGATGAAGCCGGTGCTGTTTTTTGAACTTCTTCACTCATTTCCTACTCCTGTTATCTCTTAAACATTAAACCAAATAACACACTTCAGGCGGCATCTGACAATCTGCATGCATCCACCCAGATCTCCACCTGACCCCAGCACGGTTGATTATCCCTGCTGTAAAAACGTCTGCGCAAACAGCCCTCTATCTCCACATGACGACCATCAAGCGCCATCATCGTATCGACAATATCGCCGCTGGCGCGCAGCGGCATGGGCTGTTCATCCTGAACCCCGGCGCGAACCGGCCCCAGTTTGGGGCGATGCGTCACCAGTTCGGCAATCAGCGCCAGCGAGCCATCCGGCATCCAGCGCTTGCGAATATGCCCCAGCCGGCCCGATAGACGGGCGCGGTTGAAATCAGGCGCCGGCTTCTGCCCCACTGGCATCGTCCCCGGCTTTCGAATCGGCGACTGCCGCCTCGCCCTCTTCGCCTGCTTCTGCAGCAGCAGCTTCAGCAGCGGCTTTTGCTTCCGCTGCTTCCTCTTCACGCTTGGCGGCGGCCTGAGCGCGACGCAGCAGTGGCGACGGCTTATCGGAGAGCTCGCTTAAGCGGGTGGTCAGCGAGCGGATAATCCGCTCTTCCAGACTGATCGCGTGTTCCAGTGTTTTAATAGCTTCGGGACTGCCGTCGGTGACGAGCAGGATGTAGTTGCCACGTTTACGGTTGGCGATGGAATATGCCAACGGACGTGAACCCCAGTTTTCGCGTTTTACAATGCGACCACCGACTTTTTCGACTTTACTGATCAGGGAATCTGTCAGTGCCTCGGTGTTTTCCTGAGAGATATCAGGATTAACGATAAAAATAGTTTCGTAATACAAACGGCGCTCCTCTCGGTGTACTATCGTACGCCCCGGTACGTGTTAGCGCGTCCGGAGCAAGGTATGTTTCTGCCCAGTCATCTGCGCAGAGGCGGCGCATATTAGGTTGAAGAAGGATGAATGCAAGCGTTAGTTATTACCCAAAGATAAGGGGGTCAGGACTCGTTTCGCGCATTTTCCCTCTCTTCATCTCCAATTTTGATCAATCGACTCACTGTAGAATGATGCAATCCGGCAAAAGTGGCTATCTCCTGCATGGTATAACCATGTTGCCGGTAGGCTTCCCGCATCCAGTCACTTCGGGCTCTTCCCTCAGATGCAATTTCCGAAAGGGGAAGGTGCCTCAGCAAAACTTTGCGCTTAGCGATGCCAGTTGGAACCTTGTCCGATTCACCCTGTAGCCGACTTCGAAATTCATCATCGCCCAGAATATCCGGCCCGTTCAGCGATTCCCATGGTGATTCAGTCACCTCTTTCCGAACAAAGCTGACATAGGCTTTCCTCGCCCTGCCTGGTTCCGAGTCAAATTGGGATAACAGCCACTCAACCGATAAAAAGTCAGGAGCAGGTATCTCTCCTGCGGTTGCATGGTAGCTACTCCATGGCCAATGCTGAACATCCTCAACCAGGCCGGCAGCAACAGGATTACGAACAATATAGCGACTCAATTCAAGCAGATATGCATCCCTATCCACTACAATGGATTTGAACCGCCCCTGAAACAAATGCCCAATGCGGCTGTGATGGCGATTAAACCGCTGGGTATATACGCCATTAAGTTGCCGCATCCCCCTGCTCAGATTTGCTTGCGGAGTCTCAATCATCAAATGGAAATGGTTTGTCATCAGGCAATAGGCGTGACAAACCCAGTTAAATCGATCAACCACATGATCCAGTACATCAAGAAACATCTTCCGATCATCATCGGACAAATAAATGTCGGCACGCGCATTGCCGCGCGATGTCACATGATAAACTGCGCCTTCATATTCTATTCGTAACGGCCTTACCATACCGGGAGTTTACACAACCATAATCCGCGAAGCAAGTCCTGACCCCATAACCCCGGTTTTTAACAACTATAATCCGCGAAGCGAGTCCTGACCCCTTTTCCCGCAGGCCTTCAACAGTAGGAAAACGGAGTTGTTCTGATGTATGCTTTGCCATGGTGAACCTCGTGGGATTGCTTCGTCCGAAGCTTGTGTTGTGGAACCACCATTATATCAATGGGTTCCGCGAGGTTCACCCTTTTTTATGAATTTTTCAGGGTAGAGGCAATGCCGCCCGTTTCGCTG
>JALUYG010000241.1 GCA_027013105.1 Mariprofundus sp. | reverse complement strand
CCGGCGTGGTGACAGGTTCACGATGCGGCAATAGCAACGCGCCTGAAAAACTGGGCCCGGCCAGAAATTTGGAACCGGTAATCGCCACCATGACGCCATGTTCCAGATAATGGTTCAGCGTTTGGGCTGAAAAGCGAAACTGGCAACCATCCAGCAACAGATGAATCCGGCCCGGATAGCGCTTTTGTAAATCCAGCCCGCAGGCGAGTGATGGCGCAACACAGCCGCTCTTGGATTGATCCACCATCACCAGTAACAACGGTTCGTTGCCTTGCATCGCCCGCTCCGCCTGCGCCATCACAGCAGCATCAACCTCCGCCGCTGGCAGCGGTGCGCCATCCGCATCGCGAATGGCAATTTCATGGCAATGCACCCGGCCGCGATCCACAGCAGATGATGGCGCGCAGAGCGCTTCAGGCACCCCGCTGCCTGTTTCTGCTGCTTCCACCATCAAAACCTGCAGCCGCGCCGGCGCAGCCCTGGCAAGCACGCGATGAACAGCACGCCGATGCGTATCCGTCCCCGATTCAGTCAGTTCGATCGCGGTGCTTTCATCCAGATCAAGGCAGTCTCGCAGTTCCCGGCAGATGCGCCGGGCCTGCTCCTGAAACACGCTCTCCGGCGGGCGGTTCCGGCAACCATCCGCCATCCGGTTGCGCATCGCATCAGCAATGTCAAAACCGTTTTGAGAAATCGTCGTGGCAGTGGATGAACCCAGTTTCAGCAAATCCGGATCGGGCTGCGGACGACATAGATAATGATTGGCGCCGCTGCAAGGGTCAAGACGCTGACGCGAATCACTCCCCTGAACCAGCAACGCCGCTGTGGAGGGGAGACTGCTCACATGCCGACTCCGCGCATCAGCATGGACTGAAATGCAGCGAAGATTTTATGCATTTGCGGCTGTTTATAGGGAAAAATTTCTATCGGATCCATGGCATGCACAATGGCGCTTGTGTCCACTTCAAAGACCAGCAGCCGGCCATCATCCGTTTCAGCACAGTCAATAATCAGATATTCCAGCCCCATGCGCTCGTACATGGCTGCAAACGCTCTTGCATATCTGGCTCCAAAGCCCTGATCAAACGTGGCCATACAAGCGGCCTCTTCGGCGCATTTTTCGGCGTTGCCAAGCATATCCGCATTGAGATAGTGGACAATCCAGTGTGAAGAAATGGCCAGATGACACAGGTAGGGCACACCTTCGATTAACGCCACGCGATATTTTCTGAACTGCCCGTCAGCAGAGGCATAATTCACAAAGCGGGAGATATAAAACAGTGTCTCCTGCTGTTCAGTCAGATAATTGTTGATATCCGCCGGCCGGTCCAGCCGCTCCAAACCATGTCCGGCATGGGATTCCACCGGGCGGACGATGATGGGAAAATCGCAATCCGGCAAATATTGCGCCACTGCACCGCCCAGGGAGAGCATCTCCAGTTCTGCGCGATCCAGACGCACAGATATGGGCATATCGATGTCCGCCACCTGTTGCAGCGCAGCCGCAGCAGCTT
Organism: Mariprofundus sp.; assembly: GCA_027013105.1. Taxonomy (GTDB): domain Bacteria; phylum Pseudomonadota; class Zetaproteobacteria; order Mariprofundales; family Mariprofundaceae; genus Mariprofundus. The sequence goes on along the minus strand of JALUYG010000241.1, from coordinate 365 downwards.
CACGCGTCGTCTGCATCACATGCTCCGGCCTGTTCAATACCGGAACCGGACAATGGCACAACTGCCGCGCCAACTGCTGCAACAGCGGTCTGTTATCATCAGATTCGCCAACAGCGACAAACAACAGATCATAATCAGCCAAATCCTGCGGCAGCGACGCCCCCGGCTGCATATAGTGCAAATCCATCCCAATAGCAGAGCCTTCGAGCAGAAACTCCAGCGGCAAATTATCCATCAGTCCGCCCGGCCCCATCAATGCCAGCAGACGCAATTCAGGATTGATCGGTGCGGAGGAGAGACGATAGCGCGGCTGCATGGCCATCGCCTCCGCCTGCAACTGCATGGCCCGATCCGGATCATGCGAT
>JALUYG010000240.1 GCA_027013105.1 Mariprofundus sp. | reverse complement strand
CCTCGTATCCGGTTCGTGTTCCTCGGTTCGGGACTTCCTCTACACCTTCCTTCCCACCCCGCCTCGCGACGACGCAGTTGGCTTCAAGTTACGCTTCCCCCTGTAGGGCGCGTAGCGGACTTGCACAGCCTCACAACATGGCATGCCGAGCACACCTAAATTGTCCACCAACACCTGTTTGCACGAGAGTTATTGCAGACCCAACCCAAAGTTGGCTTTACAAAACTAGAAGTACAATCGCCACGCTTTTTTGAATCAGGGAACCATATTGCCTCATCAGCTCAGGCACATATTGATTGTCCATTATTTTGATGAATCTACGTTGCGGTGTGTATTGTGCGTCTGACTATGATGAATCATGTCGGTAGGGTAGTCCAACTGTTCATCTGGTGACTGAGCGGTGGATATGCGTCAGTCCATCAATGAACTGTCCCTACTGATGGCCGATCATTTGGGATGCAATCCATTGAACGGCAGCCTGTTTGTATTTTACAACAAGGCTCATGATATTAGGTGCTTGCATTGGCGATTACCTGTAATCAATATTTCGGATCACTACTCGGGAGGTATGAACGATGAAACAGAAATTCAGAAATTATGCGTGGCTGGCAGGGATGATCTCTGTGATGCTGATGACAGGCTGCGGCGGGGCCGGAAGCGGCAGTGGCGCTGCTGCCGCGGGTGGTGGAAATACCGGCACAGGAGGCGGTGGCGGGGCTCAGGTGGTAACGATTAGCGGCAACGCGATGTTGGGCCCGTGGAGCGGCGCAACGGTGAATATCTATAGGATGAATGCAACTGGCGGCGCGGGCGCGAAAGTGGCCGGACCGATACAGACCGGGGCGAACGGCAGCTGGGCGCCGGTGATGCCAAATGGTACGGGACCGTGGCTGGTGCAGGCTTCCGGCGGCAGTTATGTGGATGAAGCCACTGGAGCGACCGTATCGATGGCCGGCAAGATGATCGAAGCGGTGATGGTATCGGATATTGCCCATGTGACCCTGTCGCCGCTGGCGCAGGCATTGACGGAACGCGTGCGTTTCCTGATTGCGCAGGGATTCACGCCGCTGCAGAGCGTTGCCATGGCGCATGATCAGTTTGTCGCTGTGTTTGGTGTCGATCCGGTGAATGATAATACAATTAAACCGTCCGCAATGATCTCTGTCAGCAATAGCGACAGAACGTTGATTTATGCGGCGATACTGGGCGGCCTCTCATCAATGGCTCAGGGCCCTGCAATGACAGCCCTAGGAAGCGCTAGCCCTGCCGATGTGGCGCTGGCGCTGGCCCGCGATATGGCGGATTTGAAACTGGACGGCATGGATATCAACGGTCGTGTGATCATGGTGCAGACGCCGGCTGGAAATGTAGCGCTGCCGGCGCTCGACACAGCCGGCCTGAATGCGCTGAATAGCGCCGCCCAGCTATTTGCGACAGGCAAGGCCGGGAGAGCTTTTAGCAACTGGCATATCAACAGCTTCGGCTGGTTTACCGGATTGCCCACGGTGAAATACGGCCAGTTGGCCCTTTCCGGCAGCGCAGCAGGCGTGATCGGCAGCAATCTGTTTGTTCCTCAGCTGGTCACTGTCGGTGCAGGTGATCCATCATGGGATAGCGAGTCGGCCGGCTCAGCGCCGATCAATGTCACGATTACGACCGGATTTGTGAATATGGTCTATGTGCGCTATCAGCCGGCAGGCGTTTTCGGTGCCAGTTATGCCTGGAGCCGTACCGATTTGACAGGTGTAACCATCGACTCTTCAGCGCTCACCAGAACTGACCCGCTTTTGCTCAAGAAACTGACCCACCCACGTCTTCATTCCATTTTCTGCTCGGCCTTTTGACCCACCAGTAAAGATTCCGGATTTTGAATCCGGGTCGTTT
>JALUYG010000239.1 GCA_027013105.1 Mariprofundus sp. | reverse complement strand
ATTGCAAGTCAGGCGGCAAACGCATCAGATCACCGATTGCAGCCCATCGACGGTATTCTGGGATTGAACTGCATGCATATCGGTCTGGCCGAACGGCTGGCCCGTTTTGAACCGTTCGGGCGTGGCAATCCTGCCTGTCTGTGGCTGTTAAAGGATGTGCAGATTGCTGATCGTCGCGACCTGAAGGGCGGCGTCACCCGCCTGAAACTCACCGATGGCAGCCGCTGGCTGGCCGGTATTGTTTTCGGCGCCAACGGCATGGGCGATGCGATTGAACCGGGTTTGACAGTTTCCGTGATCGGTGAACTGCAGCAGGACAGCTATCGCGGCAACGGCGCGATTCAGTTCGTCATCAAGGATGTGATCACAGGCTGATAGCAGTCAAATGTGCATGTTCGAACTCCGACTATTTTCGCGCGTATCGCATTTTAGTCATGACCGTTTCACGATATATATGAACTGGTTTGATGACAAACGGCCACCGACGAGAGTCAGTGGCCGTTTGTTTTGTGCGTCAGCTGGCAGCTTAATGACAGCTAAAAGCGTAATTAATTAATACGCTCCAATCTGTGTCTGATCGGTGAAGGAACATCTTCCAGTAAAACAATATGCAGTCCATGTTCGTCTGCTGAGCCGCTTAACCCCTGCGACTGGAGTTGCGTATCGATATTTTCCGGCTTTAAGTTGTACATGGCGCCAGTGAACGGATCGACGATCAGCCAGCCTATCAGGCCGCCAAAAACAATATTCCCGACATACCAGCCATTGACTTTGGAATTGAGTGTGATGGAGGCAGTTTTATAGCCTTCCTTCGTGATACTGACATGGTAAGTCTTGCCGCCAAAATATGAGCCATCGCCTTTTTGCAGCGTAACCGTTGTAGGTGTTTTACCATCAAATACCTGACTACCTTTTTCATCTGTGATCTTGATTAATGCAGCATCCGGCGTGCTTTTAATGCCGACAACTTGAGTTTTATCACCCATGATTGTTGCGCAGCCAGCCAAACCCAGCATGACAAAACAGATTAATGCTTTTTTCATTGATTCTCCCCAGTGGTTATTAATTTCAGTCTTGCGACCTGAGGAAACACTACTGTTCATCACGGTGTTTTTACAAGATGAAAGTTAGGGATGCTCTGAAAAACTACGTCCATGTCGTTTTCACCGGCCACCCATGGCAGGTGCGGAATCTCTGAGTTATTCAGAGATTCCGCAGGGTTTGCTATTTGAGAAACAGGGCATAAGCCGGATTGTCCGATTCGTTGACGTAAGGGTAGCCGAGTTCATCGAGGTAGTGTTCGAATGCCTGACGATCTTGCGGCGGTACTTCGACGCCGGCCAGCACGCGGCCGAAAGCGGCGGCGTGGTTGCGGTAGTGGAACAGGGAGATATTCCAGCGGCCGCCGGCGCGGCTGAGGAATTTCAGCAGTGCGCCGGGCCGTTCCGGGAATTCAAAGCGGTACAGCACTTCATGCTCCACCAGTGCGGAGCGGCCGCCGACCATGTGGCGAATATGCAGTTTGGCCAGCTCATTGGCCTGCAGGTTGATGGTCGGCAGGCCGGCGCGCTGCAGTGTCTGTTCGATGGCTGCCGCATCGGTTTCATCGGCAATGCTGATGCCGGCGAAGACATGCGCCTCGGCCCGGCTGGAGATGCGATAGTTGAACTCGGTGATATTGCGATCACCGATGATGCGGCAGAAATCGAGGAAGGAGCCGGGGCGCTCCGGAATGGTGACGGCAAACAGCGCTTCGCGCCCTTCGCCCATTTCGGTGCGTTCGGCGACATGGCGCATGCGGTCGAAATTCATGTTGGCGCCGCTGTTGATCGCCGCCAGCAACTCGCCGCGCGCGCCGCTTTGGCGCACATATTGTTTCAGTCCG
>JALUYG010000238.1 GCA_027013105.1 Mariprofundus sp. | reverse complement strand
GCCCAAAATTCACACTCGGTGAGCCCCACTGCCAGATGGTGCCGGTGCCGGCATAGCTGTTTTGGCTGACCCATGTTGCGGTGATGGAGCGAATCAGATGATCCCAGCCGCCGAACTGAAACTGTTCCTCTCTGGACAGCCCATCAACATCAATCTCAATAGATGCAACGGCTCTTCCATTCGGCATCACAAGATTGGGAAAATCTTTCGTCACTACTCTTTCTTCTGCTTTTTCACTGCGCATGACCGGCCTCCATCGTTTGGGATGGTGGGACTATAACAAGCCAACCGTCATCTCATGTCGCATAAATCGTTTCATAACTTTTCACTGGCTATTCCCTCGCAGGCGGGATCCCAGTTTGCACATAAAGACTATGGATTCCCGCCTGCGCGGGAATGACCCTCTTGTGCAATTGCTTTCGCAACGAGTCATTCAAAAGCCATGACTGGCTACGACATGAGATGACGCTTAGTCTGATATGCTGCCAGCGACATGAACAATGCTACAAATAACGAGCATCAGGGAGGGCATATGCAAAACAGTGTATCAAAAGCCGGTGAGACAAAATGAACGAGTGTTATAACGATCTATCAACAGAGAACTGTGATGCAGAATCAAAGCTAAAAACCATAGGTGAATTTATTTTGGATGCATATCATGCTGTAGAAAAAAGGGCTGAGAATCCTCAGAAAATCTGCGGCATCACTACCGGTTACCAGTCTCTGGATGAACTGACCGATGGTTTGCATCGGGGCACCCTGATTTTTGTTGGTGGTCGGCCATCAATGGGGAAAAGCGCCTTTGCAATCAATCTTGCACTCAATGCCGCCAGGGAAAAGGCATCGGTTGCACTGATTGCGGCGGATATGGACACGGATCAAATAGCAGTTCGATTGCTGGCGATTGCGTCTTGCCTTGAAGTGAATGATTTACTCAGAGGCAATCTCTCCATTGATCACTGGCCCAGATTGCCTGAAGCGATGAATACCCTGGCCTCATTCAACATTGCCATTGATGATCATTCAGAAACATTGCCGGATATGCAATCTCTCTGCCGCCGCTTAAAGCGCAACAAGCAGGGGCTGGACTTGATTGTGGTCGATGATCTTCAGGCGTTAACGGAGCGCATGGGTTTCCAGCCAACCGCCAGGAGCATTACCTCCATCACGCAAGCCCTGATGCAGCTTGCGAAAGAGCTGGATACCGCAGTTGTGGTCACAACCAATTTAAAACCCTCTCTGGAGGCGCGTTACGATAAACGCCCTGTCATTGCCGACTTATATCATGGAACCATCATCGAACAGGCTGCCGATGTGATCATGATGCTCTATCGTGATGAAATCTATAATTTGAAGCCAGACAATGAATGCGTGGCCGAAGTGATTGTTATCAAACAACATGATGGGGAACTGGCTTCGATAAAGCTCACATTCGAAGGTCAATACTGCCGATTCATCTATCTTGAACCTGATTGGTCTGAGATTTACATGGATGAGCCCGCCCCAGACGCGTCCCAACAGGGCGCCGATCATCAAGCAGAATTGGAAGAAGCCAAGCTTAAGCAACACGAAGCCAGCGCTCAGGAGAGAACCAATGATCCCTAGCCAGACATGGATAGCAGCCTGCAGCCGGATGATGACTAATCACTTTCTTTTTCCGCGGTATCGACGATATGATTGCGGAATGAATCGAAAGAATACGCAACACACCGCAGTCAGCCCCATTCTTGTCGGGCTGATGGGCAGCGGCAAAAGCAGCATCGGCAGGCGACTGGCCAAACACATGGGGTTGCCGCTGATTGACCTGGATGATTATATCGTTGAGCGGGCCGGGCGTTCGATTCCGGAGATTTTCGAGCAGGATGGCGAGCCGGCATTTCGGCAGATGGAAACCGACGCCTTGCGCGCAGTCGT
>JALUYG010000237.1 GCA_027013105.1 Mariprofundus sp. | reverse complement strand
TCGGTAACGACGCCAGCGCCGACCGTGCGACCGCCTTCGCGAATCGCGAAGCGCAGTTCCTTGTCCATAGCGATTGGCGTGATCAGTTCAACATCCATCGAGATGTTATCGCCAGGCATCACCATCTCCGTGCCTTCCGGCAGCGTCACAGAACCTGTCACGTCAGTCGTACGGAAGTAAAACTGCGGACGATAGCCGTTGAAGAACGGCGTATGACGGCCGCCCTCATCCTTGGTCAGGATATAGGCCTCAGCCTTGAAGTTGGTGTGCGGAGTGATTGAACCCGGCTTGGCCAGTACCTGACCGCGCTCAACATCCTCACGCTTGGTGCCGCGCAGCAGCACGCCGACGTTATCGCCTGCTTCACCCTGATCCAGAAGCTTGCGGAACATCTCAACACCGGTGCAGGTCGTCGTCACGGTATCTTTAATACCGACAATCTCGATCTCTTCACCAACCTTGATCACGCCCTGCTCAACACGCCCGGTCACCACGGTGCCGCGACCGGAAATCGAGAACACATCTTCGATCGGCATCAGGAACGGCTTGTCGATCGGACGCTCCGGCGTCGGAATGTACTCATCAACCGCTTCCATCAGCTTGTGAATCGAGGCTGCGCCGATCTCGGATGTGTCGCCCTCCAGCGCTTTCAGCGCTGAACCGACGATGATCGGGGTGTCGTCACCCGGAAAATCATAGGAATCCAGCAGTTCGCGGACTTCCATCTCGACCAGTTCCAGCAGTTCTTCATCATCAACCATGTCGGCCTTGTTCAGATAAACAACCAGATGCGGCACGTTCACCTGACGCGCCAGCAACACGTGCTCGCGGGTCTGCGGCATCGGGCCGTCTGCAGCCGACACCACCAGAATGCCGCCATCCATCTGGGCGGCGCCGGTAATCATGTTTTTCACATAGTCGGCATGCCCCGGGCAGTCAACGTGCGCATAGTGACGCGTCGCCGTCTCATACTCCACATGCGCAGTCGCAATCGTAATGCCGCGCTCGCGCTCTTCAGGGGCGCCATCAATATCGCCGTAATCCTTGAACTCCGCTCCGCCTGTCTCGGCCAGAACCTTGGTGATCGCAGCCGTCAACGTCGTCTTGCCATGGTCAACGTGACCAATGGTGCCAATGTTAACGTGCGGTTTGGTGCGCTCGTACTTTTCCTTTGCCATTTCGCTTCTCCGTTATTATTTAATCAACCATTTTATTTTCAACCACGACAGACATTGCAACACAAAATCCATCAAACCTGGAGCCCAGGGCGGGAATTGAACCCGCGACCTCATCCTTACCAAGGATGTGCTCTACCCCTGAGCTACCTGGGCCATTTCCATACGTCCATGTATGGACCAATGGAGCGGGTGGCGGGAATCGAACCCGCGTCATCAGCTTGGAAGGCTGAGGTGCTACCATTGTACCACACCCGCGTGTCGGCAGACGCTTCACAAAGCTTCCACTTCTACCGTAACTGGTGGAGAGGGCTGGATTCGAACCAACGTAGGCTGAGCCAGCAGATTTACAGTCTGCCCCCTTTAGCCACTCGGGAACCTCTCCGTACACGCCTTCTCAAGATGACCGGACAGGTCAGCCCAAAAGGGCGCGCGATACTGCATCTTTGCCAAGCACTGTCAAGCAATGCATGGTAAAAATGAAGATGGAGCCGGCAACAGGATTCGAACCCGTGGCCTGCTGATTACAAATCAGCTGCTCTACCAACTGAGCTATGCCGGCAAGGGTGGCGCATCATACCCAGCAGACAAATGAACTCAAGCCCGAATTAACGGAAAGAAATTTTATATTCTTAAAATGGATAAAAACAGGCTCTCACGGCCTGTTCAGCCGCGACAATACAGGTTCGGGCACCAACGCAGATACATCCCCGCCCATCGTTGATATTTCACGAATAAAC
>JALUYG010000236.1 GCA_027013105.1 Mariprofundus sp. | reverse complement strand
TGAATCTGGCTGACATCCAGATGCAGCCAGTCCATCGCAATCAGCAGCATGCCGAAGCTGCCGAAGACGCCAACAATGCCCATCGCCGTGGCGACGGTAATCACCTGCTGCATATTCCAGCGCACCGGTTTTTTCTCCAGTCCGGTATGATCGTAAGCGATGGTCATGATCGGCACATCGTTGAAAAAAGCGAGGAGGATGATCATGATTGCGGTGATGGGATAGAAGTCGAAAAAGACCATCGCCAGCACTACGAAGAACATGATGCGAATGGTTTCACTGATGCGGTAGATGGCATAGGCGCTCATGCGTTCGAAAATACGCCGGGCTTCTTCGATGGCCGTGACAATAACCGACAGCCCCGGTGCGGTGAGCACCAGATCGGCGGCGGCGCGGGCGGCATCGGTGGCGCCGCTGACGGCGATGCCGACGTCGGCCTGTTTCAAAGCAGGCGCATCATTGACGCCATCACCGGTCATGCCGGTGATGTGATCGCGTTTTTGCAGGATTTTAACGATAGCGAACTTATGTTCGGGAAAAACCTCAGCGAAGCCGTCAGCCTGCTCGACGGCATCGATGCTGGCTTTGTGATCGGCGCCGTCGCCGTCGATGGGCAGGGCATCGGCTCGGAGAATATTATCACCGAGGCCCAGTTTGGCGGAGATTTGCCTGGCAATGGCCAGATTGTCGCCGGTCACCATTTTCATGTTGACGCCGTAGGCGCGCGTGTGGGCGATGGTTTTTGCTGAATCTTCACGCGGTGGATCAAACAGGGAGAGAATGCCGAGGAAAGTCCAGCCGGGCGCATCGCTGTTTTTGCGTGCGACGCCGAGGGCGCGGTAGCCCTGCGCAGCGAATGCGTCAACGACCTGTTGCGCGTGAGTTTGCATCTCGTCTGAGAGTTCAGCCATTTCCATGATGATCTGCGGTGCGCCCTTGGCGGTTTGAAAGGTCGCGCCGTCAGGAGCCTGAATGGTCGCCTCTGTGCGTTTATGCACCGGGTCAAAAGGAATAAAGGCGGTTTGCCGGTAGCTTGTGAGTTGCTCTTTATTCTGCACGCCTTCCAGCACCGCCTCGTCGATAGCGTCCCGATCTTCTTCGCGCGAGGCCAGCGCCGCAGCCTGCAGCACCTCCTGTTCATCCTTTGCCTGAAAGAGTTCGATTTTTCCCAGCGTCAGGCGGTTCTGCGTCAGGGTGCCGGTTTTATCCGAGCACAGCACATCCATGCTGGCCATTTCCTCGATGGATTCCAGACGGGTGACGATGGCTTTATGTTTCGACAGCGCCATCGCACCCATCGCCATGGTCATGGACAGCACCGCCGGCATGGCCACGGGGATGGAAGCGACGGTGAGGATGAGCGCGAACTGCACCAGATCCAGCCACGGCATATGGCGATGCAGCTGGACAATAACCAGCACCGCCACCAGCGCCAGACTGACATAGATGAGATAGTCGCCGATAGTCAATACGGCCTTCTGGAAATGAGAAACGGTTTTCGCCTGTTCCACCAGACTGGCGGTTTTACCGAAACGGGTATTAGCGCCGGTCTGGGTGACCTCGGCCAGCACTTCACCCTGTTTAACGATGGTGCCGGAGAAGGCCTCATCATTGGTGCGCAGAGTGACGGGCAGGGATTCGCCGGTAAGGGCGGATTGATCGACGCTGAGATAGTCGCCGTCCACCAGTCTGACATCGGCCGGAATCACATCGCCCAGTCGAATGCGCACAATATCGCCGGGCGCCAGTTGTTTGGCATCGATCTCCCGCCATTGACTGTCACGGCGGACACGGGCTTTCAGCGCCAGTTGTTTCATCAACGCGGCGACAGCATTGCCGGCGGTGTATTCCTGCCAAAAACCGACTGCCGCATTAAAGATCAGCAGCGCCATAATGATCCAGAAATCGGCCCAGTGTT
>JALUYG010000235.1 GCA_027013105.1 Mariprofundus sp. | reverse complement strand
ATGGCCGAATCCGGATAAAACCACGCAGGAGCTGATGAAGGAGATGGACGGGGCGATCAAGTTCCCCGGACTCGCCAATGCCTGGACCTATCCGATCAAGACCCGCATCGACATGCTTTCGACCGGTATCAAAACGCCGATCGGCATCAAGGTGTCCGGCCCCGATTTGAATGTGTTGCAGAAAGTGGGTAAAGATATCGAACGGGCGGTCAAGATGCTGCCGGAAACGACATCGGCGTTCAGCGACCGAGCTGCCGGCGGTTACTATCTGGATATCGATATCCAGCGAGATCAGGCGGCGCGGTACGGACTGACCATTGGCGATATTGAGGATGTGATTCAATCGGCCATCGGCGGCATGAATGTGACGCAGACCGTAGAGGGACTGGAGCGCTATCCGGTCAACTTGCGCTACCCCAGAGACTACCGCAGCGATCCGGATGCATTGAAGCGGGTGCTGATTCCGACCCCGACAGGCGCCCAGATTCCGCTCGCAGCGGTGGCCGATATCGGCGTGCATCGCGGCCCGCCATCCATCAAGAGCGAGAATGCCAAGCTCAATGCCTGGGTCTATGTCGATATCAGCAGCAGCGATATCGGCGGTTATGTGGCCAAAGCCAAACAGGTGATAGCCGACAAGGTGAAGATCCCGGCCGGTTATACGCTTGAGTGGTCGGGGCAGTTTGAGTATATGGAGCGGGCGGCGGCCAAAATGCGTATTGTCATTCCGGCCACGCTGCTGCTGATCTTTCTGCTGCTCTATTTCAATTTCGGCAGTTTAACCGCACCGGTGGTGGTGATGATGAGCGTGCCATTTTCGCTGATCGGCGGCTTCTGGCTGGTCTGGTGGCTGGGATTCAATCTGAGCGTGGCGGTAGCGGTCGGCTTTATCGCGCTGGCCGGGGTGTCGGCGGAAATCGGCGTGCTGGTGCTGACCTTTATCGATCAGGAAGTCGCGCAAAAACGACAGGAAGCCGGCGGCGTGCTGACGCCGGATGGTTTGCACGCCGCCGTACAGAGCGGCGTAGCCAAGCGCGTGCGGCCGATCGCCATGACTGCGACAGCGGTGATTGCGGGACTGGTGCCCATTATTCTGGGTTCGGGCACGGGCTCGGATGTGATGCAGCGAATCGCCGCGCCGATGATTGGCGGCATGGTCACAGCTACGCTGCTGTCGCTGATCGTTCTGCCGGTGATCTACGGCATGATTTTGCAATTTCAGGAAAAACGAACGTCAAAATCGTTCTCCGCAGAGGAAAGCAGGACATAAAGGATGTAGGGGTAACCCCCTGTGGTTACCCGCCTTTAAAAATCAAAGGCAGAAACCGCAGATAAACGCGGATGAACGCGGATGAACGCGGATGAACGCAGATAAAAACATGTTTCACTCTGTGCTCTCTGTGGTGCAAGGGTGTAAATGTAAAGGTCAAACAAAAGGAGAAGATATGAATATATACAAAAATATAGCAGCCGTGTTGGTAGCAGGACTGTTGGCTGTGGGCTGCAGCAATGCAGGTGATAGTGCCAATACAACCACCGGAACAAGTGCGACGCTGGCGGCCGAAAGTGCAACGGCTTCAGCCAAGCCGAAAGTGGTAATGTACAAGCCGCCCACATGCGAATGCTGTACCGGCTGGGCGGCGCATTTGAGAAAAGCAGGCTTTAGCGTCGATGTGAAGAAATTCGAAGATATGAATGGCATCAAAACGAAATTCGGCGTAACCGAAAAACTGGCATCGTGTCATACGGCCATTGTCGATGGTTATGTGATTGAGGGGCATGTGCCAGTTGCTGATGTGGAGCGTCTGCTTAAAGAGCGCCCGGATATTGTCGGTCTGACTGCGCCCGGTATGCCGATGAAGTCACCTGGCATGCAGGCCGCCGGTCTGCCGCCACAAGGATATGCCGTGCTGGCCTTCGACAGAGCCGGCAACAGCACCATCTATCATCAATACTAGAGGAGCGTGATTCAATGAGAAAATGGTTCGGAATCATCATGCTGGGCGCTTTCCTGGCTGCCTGTTCTGCAGATGAGCAGCGCGTCAGCACTCAGCCGGTTAAGGGTCAACCGATGCCGAGATTTCAGATGACAACGCTGGATGGCAAACAGGTCAACAGCCATGCGCAGTTTGCCGGCAAGGTGATCGTGCTCAATGTCTGGGCCACATGGTGCCCGCCGTGTCGCAAAGAGATGCCGGATCTGATTCGTCTCTCTCGACTGCTGCCATCCAATAAGTTCGCTGTGATCGGCCTGTCGGTGGACAACAATCCCGATGATGTGCGCGCCTTTATCAAGGCACATCATATTCCATTTCCGATTTATTGGGACAAGGGCGGCAAGCAGGTGGCGGCGCCGGTGCTGGGCGTATTCAAATATCCGGAAACCTTTGTCATCAACCGGCGCGGCATCTATGTGGAAAAAATTGTCGGCGCATTTCCATGGGCCTCTCCGGGCGTCATCGGCGTGTTGAATTACATTTATAAAACCGGGCATGCGCCGGTAACTACAAAGAAAGGAAAATAACATGGTAGAGACTGAGAAAGTAAGATCAACGGCGAAACATATTAAAATTATTGCAGGGCTGATCGCGGGCGGAGTGATCATTGGTTTTGGCGTGATGTTTTCCGGCGTGATCAATGTGGCAGCCACATACCCACATAGTTCCCTGACCCAGTGGGGTCTGCATACTGCAATGAAGCAATCTGTAAAATACCATGCCAGTAATATTTCGGCGCCACCTCTGAATCAGCAAGATCAGATACTGAATGGATTTCGACATTACAGGGAAATGTGTACGAGTTGTCATTTGGCACCTGGCGTTTCATCGTCGGAAATTCGTCAAGGCTTGATGCCAAAACCGCCAAAATTACAAGATACGGCAAACAGATGGTCACCGGCCGAGTTGTTCTGGATTATTAAAAATGGCGTGAGAATGACAGCTATGCCGGCATGGGGGCCATCCCATAACGATAAAAAGATATGGGAGATGGTTGCTTTTCTACAAAAGTTGCCAGATATGACAAAAGCGCAATACGAAGAGATGGACAAAAAGGCCGGCCAGGATGATGGCGATGATGATTAAATATTCAGGTATGTATTCCGACAACAAAGGCTATAAAAAGGAGAAGAAAATGACAGCAGCAGGACTGATGATTGTAATGTTAATGAGCGGCGCTCAATTGGCGCTGGCGCATGGCGATGCGCACCACCATATGGATGGCGATATGCACGGGATGGCAATGAATAGCGGCATGGGTCAGATGAAAGGTGGTTTTCTCACCAGTAAGGAGGTTGACGGTTATACGGTCAGCTTCCATATCATGAAAGCAGCGGCAGGCATGGTGAAGGGCGGCAGTCATAGTGTGATGATCAAGGTGGAACATGATGGACAGGTTTTGACTGATCTGATGGCCAATTCCAAGGTGGTTCATCCCAATGGAGAGTCCGAATCGAAGATGCTGATGCGTATGGGCGACTGGTATATGGCATCTTATGATCTGGGCCATCCGGGCAAGCATCAGGTGATGGTGCTGTTCAAAACCGATGATGGGGCGAAACATTTTGTCGGCGTGGAATATGCCGGCAAGTCATCAGGTTCGTAAGGGGCGGATGAGGTGGCTGAATACAATGCACATACTACCTGTCCGGTCTGCGGGATGAATGCCGCTGATTTGAATATCCTGGCCGATCACCTGGGTATCACATATCACTTTTGTACAGTGCAGTGCAGGGAAAATTTCCTGGCCAGGCCCGCGCTATACATCGGTAAAGAGCCACCGATGCGTGAGGGCAGGGCGATCATCAAACGCCGCAAGTTCAAACTGGATCGACCGATTGCAGGCATGCGACGCGAAGATCTTCTGACAGCGTTGAATCAGCTGATGAGTGTTCGCAATGTCAGCATCGAAGGCGACGAGCTATCTATTGACTACAACCTGCTCGAAATCAATGCCGGACAGATCGAAGCAGTGTTGGCGCAGGCCGGCGCCGAGATGGGGGCCGGTTGGGCGGAGCGGCTTAAACGCGGGTGGGTAAATTTCACGGAAGAAAATGAGTTGGATAATCTGGCGGCAGGCGATGCAGCATGCTGCAACAAGCCACCGGCAAAGGGGTAAGAATATGAAAAAGAAGATGCAAGCGACTGATTCCCAAAAGGGGTGTTGTTGTCATGATAGCCAGGCAGTCTTTTTTGATCGCGCAGTCGAACAATTGGAGTTATCGCTATCACAACAGGAATTGTTACTTCAGTCATTTCGCGAGGTGTCGGTGCAAATACCATTGAAAGTGTATCACGATGGGGAAGAGACGTTACACACCTTTACCGGTTACCGTGTGCAGCACAACCATGCTCGCGGGCCATTTAAAGGTGGACTGCGGTTCCACCCTGATGTGAATATCTCTGAGATTCGAGCTTTGGCACAATTGATGACGTGGAAAACGGCTCTTGTTGATATTCCATTTGGTGGAGCTAAAGGTGGAATTACGGTTGATCCATCCAGGTTATCGGTAGGCGAACTTGAAGTATTGACACGGAGGTTTGCACAAAAGATGGCCCCTGTGTTTGGGGTCGATAAAGATATCCCAGCGCCTGATATGAATACCAATCCCCAGGTCATGGCATGGATTTTTGATGAATACAGTAAATTTAATGGATATACGCCGGGGGTGGTAACGGGAAAGCCAATTGACCTGGGTGGGCTGCAAGGGCGATTGGAAGCAACCGGTAGTGGTGTTGCTTTTGTGACCGCGCAGACATTTGATGATTTGGGCCTTCCGCTAAAAGATGCAGCAGTAATTGTTCAGGGATTTGGCAACGTTGGCTCGTATGCAGCATTGCGTCTTCAGTCCATGGGTGCGCGGGTTACCGGGATTTCAGATGTTGATGGTGCGCTGTTTAATGAAAATGGGATAGACATTGTATCTGCCATGCAATTTGCCCTGAAAAATAACGGCTTAAAAGGATTCCCTCACGCAGAAAGTATCTCGAATGAACAGTTGTTGACACTGCCCTGTGATGCTCTCATTCCTGCTGCAATGGAAGGAACTATCAATTGCGAAAATGAATCAACCATCAATGCTAAAATCATTATAGAAGCCGCGAATATGCCCGTCACACATATGGCGAATGATAAATTAAGGGCAAGAGGTATTGCTGTCGTTCCTGATATTTTGGCCAATTCAGGCGGTGTTATCGCCTCTTACTTTGAGTGGGTTCAAAATGTCCAACGCTTTGCATGGGATAGAGATACAGTGCAGCAACGGATGGAGGCATGTTTATCTCAGGCCTATGTCGAGGTTCGTAATCTTTCTGAAAAGAGCCATGTGGATTTGCGCACAGCAGCCTATCAATTAGCGGTGATGCGAGTGCTGCGGTCAGTGGAATTAAGAGGATTTTAACGCCAATTTGTACATAAGTGATATTGATCGCGCGTTTGCCAAGGGGGCTACGCCGGTGGGATGCAGACAAGTCAAAAGGAGGTTGTTGTGAATATTGATCCGGTTTGTGGCATGGAAGTGAATGATGGCAGTGAGCATGAGCGTAGCTTTCGCGGTGTGGATTATCGTTTTTGTAGCGCCTCTTGTCTGAAAAAATTTAATGGTAGCCCCGAAGATTATCTGGGTGACGATTGTACTCACGACCCGGTTTGCGGTATGAAAGTCAGCCGTGCATCATCCAATCATCTCCATCATGGTGAGCACGATTACTATTTCTGCAGTCAGCATTGCGTACAAAAATTTACCGACGACCCGGTCACCTATGAAGGCAAGGATCAGGCCTGTGAACATCATCATGCCCAAAAAAAGACGCAGCCGGATAATCCGGATGCCATGTATTTTTGCCCGATGTGTCCGGGTCAGGAGCAGCAGGGGCCGGGAACCTGCAAGGTGTGTGGCATGGCGCTGGAACCGATGGCGTCACCACAACTGAATCAGAAAACCGAATATGTCTGTCCGATGCATCCGGAGGTGATCAGCGATGCGCCGGGATCGTGCCCGAAATGCGGCATGGCGCTGGAAGCGCGGATCATCGATCTGGGCGAGAAAAATCCTGAACTGATTGATATGAGCCTGCGTCTCAAAATCAGTACGGCCTTGGCTCTACCTGTGTTTGTACTGGCCATGGTGGCCGATCTGGCGCCGTCATGGCTGCCACCGGGCTTAAGCATTGGTACGGTGCAATGGATCGAATTCATACTGGCCACACCGGTCATTCTATGGGGTGGATGGCCATTCTTTGAACGGTTTGCCCGATCTGTCAAAACATGGAATCTGAACATGTTTACGCTGGTTGGCCTGGGTATCGGTGTGGCATGGATTTATAGTGTCGTGGCGTTGCTTGTGCCAGATATTTTCCCTCCGGTGATGCAGATGGAAGGCGGGCTTGTGGATGTCTATTTTGAAGCAGGTGCTGTCATTACCGTACTGGTGCTGCTGGGCCAGGTTCTGGAACTGCGTGCTCGCTCACGCACCAATGAAGCAATCAAAATGTTATTGGGAATGGCTCCCAAAACAGCGCGGCGTGTCAATGAAGATGGAACGGAAGTTGATGTGCCACTGGGAGATGTCGTAACGGGTGATGTGCTGCGTATCCGTCCCGGTGAAAAGGTGCCGGTCGATGGCGTAGTTACCGAGGGTGAAAGCAATGTCGATGAATCGATGGTCACCGGCGAGCCGCTACCGGTAGAGAAACAGCCCGGTGACAAACTGATCGGCGCTACCGTCAATGCAAACGGATCACTGCTGATGCGGGCCGAAAAGGTCGGCGCTGACACACTGTTGTCTCAGATCGTCAACATGGTAGCCGATGCCCAGCGCTCGCGTGCGCCGATCCAGAAAATGGCCGATACCGTAGCCGGTTATTTTGTGCCAGCTGTGGTCGGAATCGCTTTGGTTACATTTGCTGTATGGATACTGGTCGGACCGGAGCCACGTTTGGCACATGCCATCGTCAATGCTGTGGCCGTGCTGATTATCGCTTGCCCCTGTGCGCTCGGGCTGGCCACGCCGATCTCCATTATGGTTGGCGCCGGGCGAGGAGCTACTGCCGGCGTGCTGATCAAAAATGCAGAAGTGTTGGAGATCATGGAAAAGGTGGATACGGTTGTAGTGGATAAAACCGGTACGCTGACGGAAGGTAAGCCGACACTGACTACTGTCGAGATTGTGGGTGACATCGAAGAAGATCAGTTGTTGCGCTGGGCGGCCAGTTTAGAACGCGCCAGTGAGCACCCTCTGGCGGAAGCCATTGTGACTGGTGCGAAAGCGAAAGGGCTGGAGCCAGAGTTTGTGGAGGGGTTTGCCGCCATCACCGGCAAGGGAGTTGGCGCCAGCGTGGCTGGAAAAGCTGTGCTGTTGGGCAATGCAACACTAATGCAGGATAATAATGTGAATATATCCGATGCAGAAGGCGTGGTAAAAAAGCGCCAACTTGGTGGTGAAACTGTGATGTATCTGGCTGTGGACAGGCAACTTGCCGGTTTGATCGGCGTATCCGATCCGATTAAGACCTCCACACCGGATGCCATCAGGGCATTGAATGATGAAGGTGTAGATGTGGTGATGCTGACCGGAGACAACCATAACACTGCTGCGGCTGTGGCTGAAAAACTGGGTATCATTCGTTTCGAGGCCGATGTCTTGCCCGATCAGAAAGCGGCAGTAGTGAAGAAACTTCAATCGGAAGGAAAAACCGTGGCCATGGCCGGTGATGGCATCAACGATGCGCCGGCACTGGCTCAGGCGCATGTTGGTATTGCCATGGGCACAGGCGCCGATGTGGCAATGGAATCAGCCGGGGTGACTCTGGTGAAAGGCGAACTGACCGGCATTGTGCGCGCCCGCAGATTATCGCGCGCGACAATGAGAAATATCCGCCAGAATCTGTTTTTTGCCTTTATCTACAACTCCGCCGGCGTTCCGATTGCTGCCGGCGTGCTCTACCCTGTATTCGGCATACTGCTTTCGCCAATCATTGCCGCTGCTGCAATGAGTTTCTCATCGGTGTCGGTGATTGCCAATGCGCTACGATTACGTAGTGCGAAGCTGTAAAGGAAATAGTCGAAAAAAGGAGACATCAATGGATGCAGATCAACAAACTTGTCGTTATGGCGAGGTGGCCTGAATGATTGAAGTTACATTGGCAGGAGCCCTGATTGCAGGGCTATTATCGTTTCTGTCGCCTTGCGTACTGCCGCTGGTGCCGGCATATCTGTCGTATATTTCCGGCGTTTCAGTAAATGAATTGCGTCAGCAGGAATCAAACAGCATCAGGCGGCGCGCACTGATGCAATCTGCATGGTTTGTATCCGGCTTTAGTCTGATCTTTATTGCGCTGGGGGTATCGGCCACGCTGTTGGGGCAGTGGCTGCTGATGCATATGGATATACTCGGTAAAATTGCAGGAGCAATTATTGTCGTATTCGGCCTTCACTATATCGGCCTGATCCGAATTCCGCTGTTGATGATGGAGGCGCGTTTTGAGGCCAAAGGCGTTGATGCCAGGCACGGTATCGGCGCACTAATTCTGGGTGCGGCATTTGCGTTCGGCTGGACGCCCTGCATCGGCCCCATTCTCGGTGCGATTCTCGCGGTTGCCGGCGTTCAAAGCGAGTTGATGCACGGCATCACGCTGCTGCTGGCTTATTCGTTGGGGCTGGCCATTCCATTTTTACTGGCTGCGCTGGCCACCGATTCCTTCCTGCGTTGGTCACAGGGCTTTAAACAGTATTTTTCAGTCATAGAAAAACTGGCTGGAGGGTTGTTGATTGTGGTCGGTATGATGATCTTTCTCGGCAGCTTCAGCATGATTTCCGGGTGGCTGATTGACTGGTTTCCGGCTCTGGCCGATATCGAAGGTGCTTTTTCACCTTCGGTTCAATAACTGACTATGTTTACTGTATATGGACCCGGTATCACAAACCCTGTTCCGCTGGAGAAACTGTTTGTACAACCGGGTGTAAAGAAAGCTGTTCCGGTTGCACCGAAGCAAGCGGTCGAGGAGGAGGGGGCTGCAGGTTCTTCTCAATATTCGGCTTTTCGTTCGGTTATGGCGAAGCAGCAGTATCAGGCCGCCAACTCTGTCAGCAGTCGATCTCCGGCGCTCAAGGCATCGCAAATCATGACGGAGCCCGTTGTTTCATTGCAATCGCATGCGTCTGTTGATGCGGCGCTACATATGATCGATGCGAGCTCTTTTCGGCATATTCCTGTTCTGTCTCAGGACTACCGGCTTGTCGGCATGGTTTCGGACAGAGATATTTTACGATGTCGATGCAATTCAACTGCCGAATGCATCTCTTGCTCCAATGATAAACAACATATTTTGATTGAAAGCATCATGATCTCACCCGTATTGAGTGCAGAGTTGCATACCGACGCGCGCCATATTGCCAGACTGTTTGTCGAGCAACGTATCGGAGCCATGCCTGTAGCCGATCAGGGACAGTTGCTTGGCATCATCACCCGCAGCGACATTCTCAGGGCAGTGATGGTTCATTTCGATTTGAATCTATGGTTGTGAATCACGGTGTCTATTGAGGTGAATGCCAGTGTTTTTGTAACGGTAATATGCAGTTATGCAGACGAATGGGGTTAACGTGTTTTTTGGAGGTCAGATGGTTACAGATATTTTTATGAAAATTACAGATATGAAGTGTGCAGGTTGCGAAGCGACAGTGCGCAAACAATTGCTGAAACTGGAGAGTGTTTATGATGCCAGAGCCAGTTTTAAAACAGGCAAACTGATATTAAGTGTCCGATCAGACTTTCAGCCATCAGAAGCAGTCCGAGTTCTGCAAGAGGTCGGCTACACGCTTGTGCAGGATTGAGTGGATGCGTTTACGTCAGGTGAAGCTGAAGTACATGATGAAGGAGTTCAATAAAAGGCTTGTGAAAGTAAATACTCTCATTTTTGATTCGCGCTGTGGGTAGCTTGTCGTTCAAAACTGAAACGGCCAAGCAACGCTTCAGGCAGGTGCTTAAGGCGCTGGACAGCATAGCAGGCAAGGATCAACTGGCATTTCTTACGACCCAGCGGGTATCGAAGGAATCAGGCATCTCCGACGGAGTTCTGTTTCGCCATTTTGTATCCAAGGATGCCATGCTGGAAGCCTGGATCGAGCAGCGAGGTGAATCTGTGCGCCTGTTGCTGGAGGCGATGCCCGGTGGACGCGGCGGTTTGATGTATGTGGTTCAGCAGTTATTGAAACAGGAAGCATTGCTCTCTTTTTTATGCTGCCAGCCCATGGAGACGCCTTACCTTCGCGATAAGCTGAATGTGTTTCGCTCCCAATTCTATCGCGTGATGTTGTTGCGCATAGAGTTGTTGAGTTCGGCGCCTTCAGGAATTGCGCCTGAAGTGCTGGCGGATCACCTGATGCAAAAAATATATCGCGCCTGGAATCCCGCCAATACAGGCAGGAACAGGCAAAAGGAGTTATTGATGAGTCAATTACCATGGGAAACAGCCGACTCGAACAAGGAGATGTTTCCGGCCAGAGATGTGCTGCAACGCCTTGCGCTAAATGATAGTGGCTTTGTGTTTGATCCGGTGAACGGGCGCAGTTTTTCCGCCAATGATGTGGGATTGTATATTCTGCGATTCCTGCAACAGAGTGATGATATCGATGCATTGATGGCCAGCATTAACCGGGATTTCGATGCCAATCCTGCCGAAGTGCAGCGTGATGTAACCGAATTTTCCGGTCAGTTACGGAAGTTCCTGGCATGAATGGCGCCCTCCCAAAGCCATTAACCATTGCCGTGACCGGCATGAATGCCAAACCGGATAATCCGGGGCCGGGGCTGGCTGTGGCGCGCTGTCTGCGCCTGCATTACGGCGATCAGATTCGCATTATCGGCCTGGGTTATGATGTGCTCGATCCCGGCCTCTACCTGCATGAGATTTGCGATGCATCCTATTTGCTGCCCTATCCCTCTGCCGGCGAGCAACAGTTGATGGAGCGCATGGCTTTTGTGCAACAACAGGAATCGATTGATGTGCTGATTCCATGCCTGGATGCCGAGTTGTTGAGTTTTACCAGGTTACACCACGAATTCGAACAACTGGGCATCGCCATGCTGATTCCCGATGTCAGCCAGTTGCGAGATCGTAACAAGGATCGGCTGGGCGAGCTGGCGCATAGCGCGGGCATTCGTTATCCGGAAACCAAAAATATAACCAGCGCTGATTTCTTCTATCGCTGCCACGATGATGGCTGGAAATATCCGATGGTGGTCAAGGGCATCTTTTACGATGCCACGATCGTACGCAATGCCGATGAAGGTGCGGCTGCGTTCAGGCATGTGGCGGCCAGTTGGGGCTATCCGGTGCTGGTGCAGCGCTATGTTGAAGGCCACGAAGTGAATTTGACGGCAGTTGGCGACGGCAAGGGCAACCTGCTGGGCTCTGTGATGATGCGCAAACAGGCAGTGACCGACAAGGGCAAGGCGTGGTCGTGCGTGACGATTGAAGATAAAACGCTGCTGGATGATGCCTGCAAGCTGGTGCGGGAACTGCAATGGGCCGGGCCGCTGGAAGTGGAGATGCTCAAGGAGAAAGACGGGCAGTACCTGTTGATAGAAATCAACCCGCGTTTCCCGGCATGGATATATCTGGCGGCCGAGGCGGATAGCAATTTGCCGGTGGCGCTGGTTCAGCTGATAACAGGTCAGGATGTGACACTGGGAACGGCAAAAACAGGCATGATGATGATTCGTTATGCTCAGGAGACGGTGATCGATCTGGAAACATTTGAGTCGATGTCGATGTACGGCGGTTATGCTCCAACTTACGATCACACTGTTCCAAACCACGATAACGCTACCCCGAAAAATGATGGAGAAGAATCATGAGCACTGATAAGAAAACATGGAGCAAGCCGACACTGACGCCGCACAGGATCGGCGCGCTGAATAAATTTGGCAGCCTCAGCGGCGGGCAATGTCAGGATAGCTTTGAAGGTGTTGCGATTCAACCGTTGTTGGAAAAATACGGCTCGCCGCTATTCATTCTATCTGAAAAGCGATTAAGGGATAACGTGCGTAAATTACTGCGCGCCTTTGAAACACGCTATGGCAATGTGACCTACAGCTGGTCGTACAAAACCAACTATCTCGGCGCAGTCTGCAATACCCTGCATCAGGAGGGCGCATGGGCGGAAGTGGTCTCGGCGTTCGAGTATGAAAAAGCCCGCGCCCTGGGCGTGCCGGCTGAAAAAATCCTGTTCAACGGACCGCATAAGGAACGCGCGATTCTGGAACGCGTGGTGACTGAAGGCGGCCGCATTCATCTGGATAATCTCGATGAACTCTATCTGCTGGAAGATGTGGCCAAAGCTGCGGATAAACAGGTCGATGTGACCATGCGACTGAATTTCGATACCGGCTATACCGAGCCATGGAGCCGCTTCGGCTTTAATATCGAATCCGGCCAGGCTATGGATGCAGCGCGTATTCTGGGCGATAGCAAGAATCTGAATCTGGCCGGTCTGCACAGCCACCTGGGCACGTTTGTGCTCGATCCGCGCGCCTATGCCGCTCAGGTGCGCATTATGTGCGGTTTTATGGAAGAGGTGGAGGCGCAGACAGGTTGCCGCATTGAGAGCATTGATATCGGCGGCGGTTTTGCTTCGATGAACTCACTGCAAGGCACCTACCTGCCGCCGGAACAGGTGGTGCCGAGTCTGGATCAGTATGCCGAAGCGATCTGCAACGCCCTGAATGATGCAACGCGGGGCCGCGAGCAGCAGGGCAAAGGCAGGCCGCGCCTGATTATGGAGAGCGGCCGTGCGATTGTGGATGATACGGAAGTACTGGTGACATCCGTGGTGGCCAATAAGCGCATGCCTGATGGTCGTCGCTCTGTGGTGATTGATGCCGGTGTGAATTTGCTGTTTACCGGTTTCTGGTACAATCATCGGGTGACGCCGACGCGTGTGCTGGAAGGCGTGCCGGAGGATACGGTGTTGTACGGGCCGCTCTGTATGAATATCGATGTGATGCGGGCTTCGGTGATGTTGCCGCCGGTTAATATCGGTGACTCACTGGTATTTAATCAGGTCGGCGCATACAACAATACCCAGTGGATGCAATTTATTGAATACCGTCCCAATGTGGTGATGGTGCATGTTGACCAGACGGTTTCGGTTGTGCGTGCTGCGGAAGATTTGCGGGTGATGACGGCTCAGGAGTCGATTCCGGAGCATCTCTGTTCGGTGGAGCCGCAAACGGCGGCTTAATCAGTGAACCCTGTATTCAGCACAGTTAAGGTGACAGCCGCAGGTCTGTTCAGGGCCTACGGCTCGATCCTGTTTGCTGAAAACCCTCTGGTTGGCGGCTTGTTCGTTGCGGCCACTTTCCTGTTTCCCAATACCGCACTGGCCGGCTTGCTGGCGGCCATAGCCGGCGTGGTCACTGCCCGATTATTACAGTTCAGGAATCTGGATAGCGGGTTGCATATCTATAACAGCCTGCTGGTCGGGCTGTCGCTGGGCGCTTATTACCAACTGGATATGTATCTGGGCGTTTTGATTGTGCTCGGGGCTGTGTTGGCGGTATTTGCCACGGTAGCCATGGCAGATGTGTTGTGGCGGCTGGATCGATTGCCGGCCTTAAGTCTCCCGTTTGTCATGGTTGCACTCATGGTGACGCTGGCGGCGCACAGTTATGGCACGCTTAGCCGTTATCTGCTGCCGATGGCGCCGCGTGATGCGTATATCTCTCCCTTGGTCGACCAGTTTTTTACCGCACTCGGTTCGGCTTTTTTTACGCCGCATCCGCTGGCAGGCATGCTGATGTTTGCCGGCCTGCTGATTACATCGCGTTATCTGTCCCTGTTGGCTGTGGCCGGTTTTTTATGCGGATTTACGACGTATTCATTCCTTTCAGGCAGCCCGCACCCCGATCTGGTCGCCTGGAACGGCTTTAACTTTATTCTGGTGGCGATGGCGCTGGGCGGCATTTTTACGTTGCCGGGGGTGCAGAGCTTTATACTGGCCATGGTAGGCGCAGTGATTGCGGCGCTGGTGACGGCGGCATCCGAAACATTTATGCTGGTCTATGGCCTGCCGGTGATGGCGGTCCCCTTTTTGATGACAACCATGCTGATTCTGATTGCGCTAACCAAGCGGCCGGCTTCGGAATCGTTGCAGGTGACGCTGGAAGCGCCGGCGCTGCCGGAGAAGAGCGCGGAGCGCACGCGGCTGGCCATCGCCCGGCATGGTGAGTTCGGCAGCCTGCCGGTCATGGCCCCTTTTTACGGGCGCTGGGATGTTTATCAGGGTTTTAACGGCCCGCATACGCATCAGCCGCCCTGGCAGCATGCACTGGATTTTTATATCATCGAACATGGCAAAAGTTATCGCACCGATGGCGTGGCGTTGAATGATTATTACTGTTTTGGTCTCCCCGTGTTGTCGCCGGTGGGCGGATTCGTGGTCAAGACGCTCGATAGCTTGCCGGATAATGCGCCCGGTCAGGTCGATATGGATAATAACTGGGGAAACCACGTATTGATACGCATGCAAAATGGCTTGTATGCCCTGTTGGCGCATCTCAAACAGGGCAGTGTCAGCGTTGAAGCGGGGGCGTACGTCAACCCGAATCAGCAACTGGCGGAATGCGGCTCTTCCGGGCGTTCGCCCCAGCCGCATCTGCATTTGCATATTCAGCGCAGCGAAACGCTGGGCAGCCCGACGATACCGTTCCATTTAACAACAGTGATGTTTCAGGCCGCTGCGAAAGACAGGCCGCAGTTCCGTCTGTTCTCCCGGCCAGAGGAGGGAGAGTCTGTGATGACGCCCAAAACTGACCCGGCATTGGTGGATAGTTTGAGAATGAATGTGGGAAGGCAGTTCTGCTATCAGGTGCGCCAGCCCGGAAAACAGGGCGATATATTCTCAAAACGGCATCTGTCAGTCACGCTGGACCTGCTTGGAGAGTCGCGACTGGTTATGGATTCCGGCGCCAGTGCCGCATTTACCTGTCAGGACCATTTGCTGGCTTTTTATGATCGTGCGGGACCGCCAGATCTGTTTCTGGATGCATGGGTGCTGGCGTTGGGGCTGACCCCGTTTACAGAAGGCAAGCTGGCATGGCGCGATCAACCTTCAATGCGCTTGCTGCCGACAACATGGCCACAGCATCTGATCGCTCAACTGCTGCTGCCGCTGGGCGGCGGGGTCGATAGCGATTATGAGCGCCGCTGGTGTGCAGGAGAGTGGCGTCAGCATGGGAGCCATCATTT
This sequence comes from Mariprofundus sp., assembly GCA_027013105.1. GTDB lineage: Bacteria > Pseudomonadota > Zetaproteobacteria > Mariprofundales > Mariprofundaceae > Mariprofundus. The sequence continues at coordinate 36,176 of JALUYG010000235.1, read as the reverse complement.
GCCACTACCGCTTGGGCCGCCCATGCAGGCAGCGACATTAGCCTGTATTGAACCACGGCTGGGCTGCACCCGAATCAGTCTGAAAAAAGGCGGTGCAACACTGCTCGAAGCCACGCTGCTGGAGATTGGCCAGAAAGCGGATGCAGGCATCCCGGCATGGACGGTTGTGACAGATAACAAACAGAATAACGAAAAACAGGAGTAAAATTATGAAACAGCAAAATGCAGGAGAAAGGGTAGTGAAAAAAGGATTATTCATTATGGCCGGGCTGATCGCAATGGCGATGAGTATGCAGCAGGCGGTGTTTGCTGCAGATGGCGACTGGGCGGTCAAAACAGATTTGCAGGGGCTGTATGGCAATTATAGCGGTTCACTGCTGCGCAGTTCGCTTTCGAGCGGCGGCCTGATTCTAAGTGCAGATTATCTGGATAAGGGTGGTTTTTCGCTGGCCGCCAACTACGCCAGGCTGGCGTTCAAAACGGGAAACAGCATCAATCAGCAGGGCTATTTCGCCAACGCCCGCTATAAACTCTACCTCGATGCCTTGCCCGGCCCGCTGACGCTGATGTTGAACGGCCACTTCATCAACAACAACGATGTCACGGGAAATACCGATAACGTCAAAGTGGCGGCGCCCCAGATATCCTTTCTGAATTACGCCAAAACCTTCTACGTCGATGTCGGCTATGCGCATTCGATTTATCAGAACAATCTGAACGTCGATCAGTTTACGCCGACGATCGGATTCGGTTTGAATCAGGGGTCGGACTGGTTTCAGGTCAGAGGCTGGTTTATCAAGCCGTCAAATCGCCTGCGGGCTCAGAATAAAAGCAGCACATCGGCAGTTGATGTGAAATGGACGCACTGGTTTGCGCCGGGCTCATGGCACCATCTTGAGAAGATGCAGCTTGGCGGGCTGTTCGGCGAGCGCATCTATGCAGTCGATAATGATGCGGCGGCGGTTTACAACCTCGCTGATATTCAACGCGGTTCGCTATCGCTGGCGCTACAGTGGCGCATCACCGAATCGCTGCACCTGATGTTGATGGGCGGTAACGAGCGTTATCTGAATAACACGATAAGCAACAGTTATAATAATCGCTTTGGCTATCTCGATATATCTAAAAGCTGGTAAGGGGAGTATAAAATCATGTTAAAATTCAAATGGATGTTCACGCTGATGATGGCGGCCATGTTCATGCCGGCGGTTTCTCAGGCGGCAAGTAACAGTGCGTGGAGCGACTCCTATGCGCTGGAGGCCAATGGAAAATATGAAAAAGCCGCTGCGTTGATGGTGCCGCTGTTGAGCAAAGGCGATGAGAATGAGTTGGCGTTGTTGCGCTATGGCTGGCTGAATTATCTTCAGGGCAACTTCAATGATGCCATTAAAGCCTATAAACAGGCGCTGGAGCGCAATCAGCGCTCATTTGATGCCAGACTTGGCATTGCCCTGCCGCTGATGGCGCAGCAGCGCTGGAATGAGGCTTCGCGTTACCTGAAGCAAGTGCTGGCGCAATCGCCATACAACTATCTGGCCAATATTCGTATGATGGCCTGTGAAGAGGGTCTGAGAAAGTGGGAAACTCTCACCAAACACAGCCTGTCCCTGTCTGCCTATTACCCTTCCAATGCAACCATTCTGGTCTATCTGGCAAGAGCCTATGCCTGGCAAGGTAAAGCAGCGTTGGCAAAGAGTGCATATCGCAAGGTGCTGGTGCGGGTGCCCGGTCATCTGGAGGCAAGTCGTTATTTGAACCAATAAAGGGAGACAGTTGCAGTTGGTTCGGAGGGCGGATGGTTATGGGTAGATGATGGCATGAACTTTTTTCGCGGTTTGTCCGGCGTGGTGGCGCTTTGGTTGCTGGCAGTATTTGTTGTGGCTGCTGTTGTGGGCTGGGAGCAGCTTCGCGATATTTCCAATATTCATAATCAGGCGCTGCAGATTGAGTCGGTGAACCACAAGAGCCATGCCTTGCATGAACTGGAACTGGCCGTGCGCACTCAGGCGGCCTATGTCCATGATTTCCTGATCACCGGCTCTGAACGGCATATCAATGCCTATCGGGATCACATCGCCGGGTTGCGCAAGGGTATCGACCATGTTGCAAGCTTAGGCGTTGATGTCAAAGAGATACTGCGCGCCGTGAATGATATCAATCAAAGCGCTGAGCAGATTTTTGCACTTCCGTTTGCCACCGGCAATATGGAGGGGCCGATCCTGATGCAGGAGATGGATAAAAAACTGGCAAGGCTATCGCACATATTAATGCAGCGACACCATGAAATGGACGATACTGTCAATGATGCCATGCGTTTCGTGGCCGGGCTGCACATGGATATGCGTGGAGATTTTGTTGCTTCACTGGTGGTGCTGTTTACGCTGTTGGCAGGCCTGACCGGTTATGTCTATTTGCGTATGATCCGGCCGCTGGCGATGTTGCGTTCGAGGGTCGCCAGTATTGGTGAACGCGGCGTGGAAGGTGTGCAGCTCATGGAGCCAGGCCCGGAATTCGGCAACAATGAGATTGGCGATCTGTCGCGGGCGTTAAATGTGATGGGGGCGTCTGTCCGGCACCACCAGGAAGCGCTCGTTCAGGCCCGCAGTCTGCAGGCGCATCAGGAAAAAATGCAGGCGTTGGGGTTGATGACAGCCAATATTGCCCATGAAGTTGGCAACCCGCTGAGCGCAGCCTCAGTTTCTCTGGATATTGCCGGGCGTAAACTCAAGGCCGGCAAGTTGAATGAAGTTGAAGTTCAGTTGAAGCATGTCTCCGAAGAGTTGCATCGAACCGAAGCGATTATACGTAATATTCTCGATTTCGGGCGGCCATCGCGTGAACTCAGGGAGGTGATCGATCTGCAGTCTGTCATCGAGAGTTCGATGCAACTGGTCGGTTTGGCCCGAAAGGCCAGGCATGTAGAGCTGACTTATAAGCAGCATGCCGACGTCGGTCTGATTTCTGGAAGTGACGACATGCTGCGACAGGTGCTGGTTAATATACTGATTAATGCGATTGACGCCTCGCCGGAAGGCGCTGAGGTCTGCATCGAAACCGATCTGAAAAATGGGTCTGTTTTTCTGGATGTGACTGATCAGGGTTGCGGCATTGATCAACAACATGTCGATGAGATATTTTCTCCGATGTTCTCCACCAAGCAGAGAGGCGAGGGAACCGGGCTGGGACTATCGATCAGCCGAGACTTAATTCGCCAGATGGATGGCGATTTGCTGCTGTTGTCCAATGGCCCCGAGGGCTGCACATTCAGGGTTTCCCTGCCCGCATTGAAGGCTGTCAAAGCATGATGATTCTGATTATTGAGGATGAACAACGAATCCGTGAAGGCATTGCGCAGATGCTGGCGGAAGAGGGCTATGATGTGCTGGAAGCCGGAACGATGGAAAATGGGCTTGGCATGATTGAGCAAGAGGCGCCTTCGGTGGTGTTATCCGATATTAATCTGCCGGATGGCGATGGTTTTGCGTTGCTGCGTTATTGCCAGCATCACGAGATTGATACTCCTTTTATCTTCATGACAGCGTTTGGGAATCGGGATGTAGCTATGCAGGCCATTGAAGCGGGCGCTTACGATTATGTCTCCAAGCCGCTACGCTTTGATGAGCTGTTTGCACGTTTGAAACGACTGCAGGAGTTGCAGAACTTCAAGGGCCAGATTGCACGAAAATCGCAGCGAAAACTGGCAGCCAGCAAACTGGCGGTGTTGGGCGACTCCATCCCGATGCGGCGAATCAGAAAACTGGCGGCAAGGGCGGCCGGCTCCGATGCGCCGCTGCTCATCACCGGGGAAACCGGCGTAGGCAAAGGATTGCTGGCCAAGCTGGTGCATGCCAGCGGCGATCGTAGCAGGCACGCTTTTGTCAGTATCAACTGTGCATCCATCCCTGAAAACCTGCTGGAATCCGAACTGTTCGGCTACCATAAAGGCGCCTTCACCGGTGCGGATAAAAATAAGAAGGGTTTATTTGAAGAAGTTGGCGAGGGTTCTCTGTTTCTGGATGAAATCGGTGAAATGCCGATCCAGTTGCAGGCCAAATTGCTGCATGTGCTCGATGACGGCACATTTCGCCCGCTGGGTAGCACCCGCGATTTGCATTTTAAGGGCAGGATTATTGCTGCAACCAATATTTTACTGGAGAGCATGGTTGAAGAGCGGCGTTTTCGTCAGGATCTCTTTTACCGGCTATCGGTGCTGTCGATAGAAGTGCCGCCGCTGCGCAGTCGTCCGGACGATCTGCTCAGCCTGGCTGAAAACCTGTATCAGGAACTGGCTACGGAGATGGGGCGGGCAGTTGACGCACTGCCGATGGCGGTGGCCGAATATGTGCAGCAACACGCCTGGCCGGGTAATGTGCGGGAGTTGAAAAACTATCTGGAGCGCGCACTTATTTTCGGCGATGATCTGAACGACGGGCCACTACAGGGCGACCTGACGCTGGCGGATGCCTTGCAGCAGTTTGAATGCAACTGGATCAGGCGTACGATTGAAGATAGTGGCGGGGATAAGGCTCTGGCCGCCAAACGCCTTGGCATTGGTCTCTCCACGCTGTACAGAAAGCTGGAAGATTGATTTCCCGATTTTGGGAATTCCGCCACCCGGAATTCCCATAGATGAAAAATCTGGTTGGTCACTTTCCTCATGATGGAATACTTTTAACTATCTGTTAATTAAAGCATAAAACTTCTACTGCCGCCGAATCCCCGCTACCCGCTTGCGTTGGCAGACAACTTTCTCCTGTTGTAACTGTTCGCTGCTGCGAGCCAGTTCAAAATTTTGAAACAGGAGGGTTTATCCCAATGAAAAAAATAATGATGACTACGGTCATTGGCGCTTTCACCCTTGTGGGTACGCTCGCATTCTGGGCGAAAGATGCTGATGCCATTCCGGTCTTTGCCCGAAAATACGGGCTCTCTTGCAACTCGTGCCATACGATGTTTCCCAAGCTTAGCAAGATGGGCGTTGCATTCCGTGAGCGTGGGTTTCGGTTTGCAGATGGTAAAGACGATCAGGATATGCAGAACGGCCCCGGCAAGAATATAGACACCGGCGATGAGTCTCCTGCAGCTGTGCTGGCTAGTAACTTTCCGTTTACGCTGAGAACCCAGGTCACCTATTCAGGCGCCGGCCCTATTTTAGCCAATGATGGTAATGTGGTGATGCCCGGCCAGCCGATGGGGATGATCGATAATGGTCTGGTGGAAGTTTCACCCGGCCAATGGACTTCCAATCGCAAAATCGGCCTGGGCGAACTGGGTCTGATCTCATCCGGTTCCTATGATAACCTCGGTTGGTGGATTGACGCCAATCAGAATGGTATCGGCATGGCTGAAGTGCTGTATTACTTCAACGATCTGTTCAAGGTGCGTGTCGGCCGGGTGCAGAATGATGTCGGCTATGGCATGACGATGATGTCGCAGCGGCCGCTCGGATTTGGTGCAGTGAATGCTGCGCAGATGGCTGGAGGCACGATGTTGATGATGGGCGACGGTGTCAGCGTGCATGGCACAACCAACGGCGATTCCGGCGTCGGTACGCTGTATAACTTCTCCGCCTTCACCTACGGCAAGAATGCCAGTCAGGCGAATAAGGTTTCGACGGCATTTTATGGCCGTTTGGCGCAGGAGTTCGCGGATGACTACATTGTCGGCGTCTATGCCTATCGAGCCAGCAACTACGGCAGCGACGCCTTCGGCGGTGGTCGTTCGATGCTGATGGCCATGGGGCTGCCTGGGAAAACGACAGCCAATGTGATGCAATTTAAAAATGTGACGCGTTATGGCGTGGACTTCGCCTTGAACTATGGCGAGCCGCTGCAGATGTGGGGCGCGATTACGCTGGGCAGCAATCGCAGTACAGCGCCGGGTAATGAGAAACTGGATGTCAGAGCCATTACCGTTGCCGCCGAATATATTGTAACCGATGGCGTGATGGTCGGAGTCAAGTGGGATCAATCACGCGTTGATCTGAAAATGCTGACGAATCAGAAGGTTCGGCCTAAGGCGACCAATAACATCACTGTCTATGGCCTGTATCAGGTGGCGCAAAATGTTCAGGGCTTTGTTTCATATACCAATACGCGAAACCTGGTGACATCCATGGGGGCAATGGGCGGTAAAACTATTGTCAGGCAGCAGAATACGCTCAACACCATTATTGCAGGGCTGGACTTTGCATTGTAAGTGAGATGCTGAAACGGGGGCTGACTTTGGCCCCCGTTTTTCAGGAGGGCGGCATGCATGGTGAATCTGAATGAATGAATCGCAGTTTAATGATGTGATATTATTACTGGGTGCGCTTGGCGTGGTGATCATCGCTGCTGCTGTTATGATCCTGAATCGGAAAAAATAATATGATTGTCCGAGGAGAGAAAATGCACGGTCTGAGAGATTCTTTACTGGATGTATATCACGGTCTGGCGATGGCTCTGCTTGCAGTGATACTGGGAACACTTTGGGTTGCATATATTGCCACGCACCACGAGCAATTGCATGGGGGCTTTGAGTCTCAGGAGGCAGAGCTTAAAGAGGTTCAGATGCAGCATCTGATGCAGGAGCTGAATATGGATCAAATGCTTTCGGCTCATGATCATCCTGATCAGGCTGCTGGCGGCCATCATCATAACGAATCCCGACAAGGTGATAAAAGTCACCATGCGGCAGGGCATCAACATTCGCACTCCGGCAGTCTGGCTATGGATGCCATGCAGCGCTTATTGCGTGGTCATATTCACTTTATGGGTATCGGCGCACTGGTCGCTGTGTTACTATTGATCGTCGCCTTTACATCGCTCAAACCGGGGTGGAAAAAGCTGCTGGGCTGGACGTTCGGTATCGGCGCGCTGGCTTATCCGCCAGCATGGATTATGATGGGGTTCCGTACAGTGACGATGGGGCCGGAAGCGGCGGAAGCCAGTGTGATGTGGTTGTTCGGGCCGGCTGTGGCCTTGCTTATTGCTTCCATGTGCATGCTGTTTGTCGTGCTGGTGCTTGAAGTGACCAGGTTGAACAGATGGAGATTTTTTCATTGTCTGTTTGCGACAACATAAATTCTCTGGGAAAGAAGGTGGTTGCGAATGAAGAAATATATGGCGTTGATAGCTTTGCTGTTGCTTTCGGGCTGCTCCGTATGGTCGAATATGAACAACCCGGAAACTCAGAGCAGCTCCGCCGGCAATCATACCATGAACCACAAGAAAGATTTTTTTGTTGCCAGTGAGGGGATCAGAGATGGCTACGTTTTTATATTTCATATTATGCCCGCGCCTGAGGGTGAAGGGTATAGCCGAACCAATTATCATCTGATGGTTAGCATCGAAAAAGATGGCAAGCCGCAGACCCATCTGCAGCTGTTTTCAACAGTGAAGCATCCGGATGGCAGTGTGGAAGAGAGCGGGCCGATGATGCAGATGGGTGAGTGGTATATGGCGCGATATAATCTTAGCCATGATAAGGGGCGGCACTGGATCACGGCCTCTTTTGAGCAAAATGGTCAAACTTACTCATCGGGCATCTATTATCCTGAAAGGCCGTATTATCAATAAAGAGATCATATAGGCGTGATTGCTCTGCACCAGTTCGGTTCAAGCATGCATTTTCATGCAGCGCGCCTGTTTATTCCGCAAACAAAAAAGCCGCCCCTGCGGACGGCTTTTGTGTTTGCTACGGCTGTTTCGAGTTTACTGTTCGGTGGAGCAGGCCAGCTCTTCTTCGATTTTGCCGGCTTCGACTTCATCAATGATTCGCTGGTAGTGCTCGTTTACCGGACAGCCGCAAGTGTGCTGGGTGGTGGCGTGCAGACGAGCCTGCTCGATATGCCACTGGGCGACTTTTAAATGCTGATCAACGTTCATGTCAATATATCCTCTTTTTAACTGATTTATCGGGCGCTGTCCCGATCGCTGTGCAGGCTAGCAGCGTGCGCGGGAAAAACAAAAACTGTGGAATTGTGGTTTTTATCGGCCGAACTTTTTATCTCTGCGCCGTATCGGCGATGGCGACCTTGCGCGATGTTGTCGGCATCACATAGAGCGGCAACGCAGGCCCAATATCGCCGTCGATCTGGCACTGCTGTTTGCGGCTGCTTCTGATGTGCGCCTCCACGCCCGGCAATTTGTGCGCCAGCCAGCCGGAAGGGAGCCTGAACATCAGGCACATCATCGTCAGGCACCACATGAAGCGGCCCGGATATTTCCAAATCAGAATGCGGTAATTCGGTTGCCGTATATCGGTATCGGCGACCCGATAACGGCCGCCATAATGCGCGCCGTTTTGTATCAGCACCTGTGAAGTGCGGAAGCGCCGGCCATCCAGATCAACAACGAGGCTGCGGCGCACCGGCCGCATCAGCCGCTCCAGCAGCGCCCAGACATAAGCCCATTTGCCAATCCACCGCTTTAATCCGGGGCGAACTATCTGCACGGCGTCGGACTCCACGCCGATGCCTGCCATGAGAAAAAAAGCGCTTCGGCTATGATCTGCATGGGCGGCGGCATCCCTCTTTTTCGTGCGCTCGCCGCTTGCATGGAGACAACTTCTGATTTGGCCGAGTTGAACCTGTTCACAGCGCCACTGGCGCCATGCTTGCGGCGAGGCGGCAGTATTCAGCTCAATCGCAGCCTGGCTCACTGTGCCGACGGGTAGCAGTCCGGGAATAACCTGTTCGGGCGCCCCCTGCAGCGCTTCCCGCCAGGCGCCGTCGCCGCCGGCGACAATGACAACGCCGTGATCGGGCAGACCGGGGCTCCAGCCTGTCAGGTGGCGGCGATCGCGCGTGCGAATCACTTGATCGGCGGGGAAAAATTTGCGGATGAGTTGCTCTGAATTGCTACCATGGCGACGCCCCAGCCCCGATCCGGCGCTGATAACCCATGTTCGGCGCTGCTCTGATACGGGGTGTTCCGCAGTAGCTGTGTCAGGCATCTTCATGACGGCCAGATTGTGTGAAATCCGTCGAATTTGCAACCACATCCGGCAACTTAGGATGGGGGGCAGGATGGGAGCAGTGTCAGAGGCGGGGGAATATGTCAGTGTTTGCTCATGGTAAAATCGGAGATTCGCGCCAGAGCCGAGGCGCTGGGTTTTGTCGCTTGCCGGGTGACGCGGCCGAAGTTGGAGCAGAAACACGCCGAGGCGCTGCTGCAGTGGACAGCGGCGGGTATGCATGGTCAGATGCGCTGGATGGCGGAAGAGGGGCGGATGCAGCGCCGGATAGAGCCGCAATCGATGTTGGCGAACGTACGTTCGGTGGTCACTGTGGCGCTGCCCTATAGCGCGCCGGGTTATGGGTTGGATGAGGCAAATGCGGCCGATGATTGCGGCGTGATCACGGCCTATGCGCACGGTGATGATTATCATGAAGTGATGAAAAAACGGCTCAAGGCGCTGGCCGTCGAACTCGATTCTCTGCTTGGAAAACACGATCAGCGCGTCTATGTCGATACGGCGCCGGTGCTGGAGCATGCGCTGGCCGAGCGAGCCGGGCTGGGCTGGCAGGGCAAACATTCACTGACCATCGATCGCAAACTGGGTTCATGGTTTCTGCTGGGCGAGATTTTTACCACGGCGGCGCTGGAGGTCGATGAGCCGGCGAAAAATCACTGCGGCAGCTGCTCGGCCTGTATCGATATCTGTCCGACCGGCGCCATTGTCGCGCCCTATGTGGTGGATGCGCGACGCTGCATCTCCTATCTGACTATCGAGTTTGACGGTTTTATTCCACGCCATTTGCGGCCGCTGATGGGCAACCGCATCTACGGCTGCGATGATTGTCAGCTGATCTGTCCGTGGAACAGTCATGCAACCGACGCAGGGCTGCGAATGCAAAAGCGGCGCACCGTTCATGCTGACGATAGAACTGCTGCACCCCACATCGATCCCCCCAGTCCCGATCTCCCCAATCCTGATCTCCTTAATCCCAAAAAGGAGAATCGCCTGCCCGATCTTGCTAGTCTGCTGCGACTGGACGAAGAGGGTTTCCGGCAGCGTTTTCGCAAATCGCCGATTCGGCGGACGAAGCGGCGCGGCCTGTTGCGCAATGTCTGTATTGCGATGGGCAATTCGCAGCAGTCGGCCTTTGTGGATGAACTGCTGCCGGCGTTGCAGGACGGTGAGCCGTTGATTCGCGGCCATGCGGCATGGGCGCTGGGACGTCTGGCAAGGCTTGGGCGATCAGATGAAATTCGTTTGCGGTTGCATGCTCGCCAGACCGAAGAAAAAGATAAAGATGTACTTGAAGAAATTACACTATCTATTGAACTTATAAGGATTAATGATGAGTAAACCAAAAGCATTTATTTTCGATCTCGATGGCACGCTGGTGGATGCATTGCCCGATATTCAGGCCAATGCCAATCGGGCGCTGGCATCATTGGGTTACGATCTGCAGTTGTCGCTGGGGGAGACAAAGCCGCATGTCGGCGGCGGTGCGCATAAACTGGCGGCCAATGTGCTAGGGCTGCCGATGGAACACGAAGAGACCCTGGCGCTTTACCACGCCTTTGCCGATATTTATACGCAGCATCCTGCCGATTTCGGCAGGCCGTTCCCCGGCGTGATCACCGTGCTCGACACCCTCAGGGCGAAAGAAATTCCCTGCTCTTGCGTCACCGCCAAACCGGCCACGGCGCGCGTCAAGGTGCTTGATGCGCTGGGGCTGACGCCGTATCTGACGCTGGCGCTGTCGCCCGAAGATGGCTTCGCCAAGAAGCCTGCGCCGGATATGTTGTGGCAATGTTGCAAGGCCATGGGGGTTGAGCCTTCCGAAACGGTGATGGTTGGCGATACACGCTTTGACGTGGAGGCCGGGTTTAATGCGGGCTGCCATACGGTCGCATTCGCCGAGCACGGTTATCAGGAGGTGCCGCCGGAGTTTGCCGACCGGGTCGTTTTGCTGCCGGAATTCACCGATCTGCTGAAGCTGATCTGATGGCGGATGCGTTGGCCAAAACAGGGCGTTTGCAGGGCATTTACGCCATTCTGCCGGCCGATCTGGAGACAGACGATCTGCTCGGCAGGGCTGAAGCGGCGTTAAAAGGCGGCGTGCGACTGCTGCAGTTTCGCGATAAGAAACAGGGTTATAAGCGCCAGCTCAAGCGGGGCAGGGCATTGCGGCTGTTGACGAGGCAATACGATGCCCGTCTGATGATCAACGATTCGGTCAGGCTGGCGTGCGATGTTGAAGCCGATGGCGTGCATCTGGGCCGTGATGATGCGCCGAATCTGATCCAGTTGCGCCAGCAGGTCGGCGACGAGTTTCTGGTCGGCATCACCTGCCGGGCCGATGCCGCTTTTGCCAAATCGGTGCTGCAGGACGGGGCCGATTATGTCTCCTTCGGGGCGCTGTGGCCGACGCGTTCCAAGCCTGAAGTGCCGGCCATCGGCGTGCAGCGGCTGGCCAAGGCGCGGCAGCTGTTTCCGGCCGCCATTATCTGCGCCATTGGCGGCATTACTGTCGACAATATCGCACAGGTCAAAATCGCCGGAGCGGATTGCGCCGCCGTCATTTCAGGGCTGTTCGCCGCTGCTGATATTCAGTTGCGGGCCGAACAGCTGATTGAACTGTGGAACAGAACATGAACGGCGCAGTTTCTGCACATCCTGTCGTGCTGAGCATCGGCGGTTCCGACTGTAGCGGCGGGGCGGGGATTCAGGCCGACCTGCGCGTGTTTGAAGCGCTACAGGTGCGCGGCTGCTCCGCCACTACGGCGCTGACGGCGCAGCATCCCGAAGCGGTATTGCGCATTGAGCCGGTGTCACTGGCGCAACTGGATGCAGAGATTCACGCTGTATTCGATTACTACGATGTGGCCGTGGTCAAAACCGGCATGCTGGTGGATGCAGAGCATATTGCGCTGGTCTCTGCACTGCTGTCGCAACTGCATCACGGGACGCTGGTGGTCGATCCGGTTGTGATCTCCAGCAGCGGCGCTGCGCTGCTCGATCAAGGTGCGATCGGAACGCTGACAAAGGCCTTGCTGCCGCTGGCGACACTGGTGACCCCCAATCTGGATGAGGCCGATATGCTGTTCGGATTGCGCGGCGCTATTGCAGACGCCGCCTTGATTGACGCGGTTGACCGCATCGATTGCGCCATGCTGCTCAAAGGCGGTCATGGCGACGGCCCGTTATTGATCGACCGACTGTGCGAGCGGGGAGGCGAGCTGCATGAATTTTCGCATCCTCGCCAACAATGGGATATCGAGCAGCGCCACGGCACCGGCTGTCGCCTGGCCTCGGCCATCAGCGCCAACCTGGCCCACGCCATGCCACTGCCTCTAGCGGCGCAACATGCTATTGAATTTCTGCAGGGTTAAGGTGTAGGAAATGGCGCACCCTAGTGGATTCGAACCACTGGCCTTCGGCTTCGGAGGCCGACGCTCTATCCAGCTGAGCTAAGGGTGCATGTTTTTTACCATCCATCACGCATTCGCAGCAGGCGTTCGCTCAGGCGCGTGATGCATCCTGCGGCGAATGCTAGTGAACCTGTATAAAAATGGAACTGTTCTATTCTTTTCCCATGCGCAGGGCGAAATCTTCGCGGAATACGGCATTGGCCAACGCTTCTTCATAGCTGACAAGATCAGACTCGACCAGTTGTTGCAGGTGCTGATCGAAGCTTTGGGAACCATAGAGGTTGTGACCTTCCTCCATGGCGCGGGGTATCTCGCTCCAGTGGCCGGGATCGAGTATGAAGTGTTTGACGACTGAGTTTTTGATCATGATTTCCAACGCTACGATGCGCTGTTTGGCTGATTTCATCGGCAGCAATTTCTGAACAATGATCGCACGTAGGTTTTCGGCCAGTCGCTCGCGGATGCCGGCCTGCTGATCCTTGCCGAAGGCGGCCATGATGCGCTGCATGACGCCGGTGGCCGTGGTGGCATGCACGGTGGCGATGACGAGGTGGCCGGTCTCGGCCGCTTCCAGCGCCAGTTGCACCTCATCTCTGCCGCGCAGTTCACCGGTGACAATAATATCCGGCGATTCGCGCATGGCATCGATCAGCCCCTGTTTAAAGCTGACGACATCGGTGCCGATTTCACGCTGGGTGACAGTGCCGCGATGGCGGGTGCTGTAGCGGAACTCAATTGGATCTTCCAGAGTGACGGCATGCACAGGGCGCTGCGCAATGATATGGCTGAGCAGTGCGGCCAGCGAGGTGCTTTTGCCGGAACCGGTGGCGCCGGCCATGAGGATCATGCCATTGCGATAATGGCTGATCTCATTGAATACCGGCGGCAGACGCAGCTGTTCAAAGCCGGGAATACGCTGCGGAATCAGGCGTGCGACAATGCCGAAACAGTTGTTGCTGCGCAGCACATGCACGCGAAAATGACAGACGCCACCCAGACTGTAGTGAAAATCGAGATGGTTGACCGATTCCACATCCGGCGCGGCGGGCAGGTGGCGGGTCAGATGCGTGATCATGGCTTTGGTTGCACTGCGCTCGGGCATCGCCACCTTCTCTTCCGGCACGGTGACGATATGGCCGCCAATGCGCATGCGCACCCGGTCGGAGGTGCGTACGATCAGATCCGATGCGCCGCCTTTATGGGCCAGACGCAACAGCTCATCGATAAATGCGCCGGACTGCATTATATGTGCAGATCCTGGGCGTCCAGATTGCCGGAAAGTTGCTGCAGATCGTCCACATCGCCGCCGCTGTCCTTGAGATTCACCATCTTGATCTGCAGGCGCAGGTTGTTGACCGAATCAGCCTGCCGCAGCGCCTCATCTTCGGTGATCAGTCCATCCATCCACAAGCCGAGCAGGGACTGATCGAAGGTCTGCATGCCGTAGGCTTTGCCCGCCGCCATCGCCTCCTTGATTTCAGCAATATCCCATTTACCGATCAGATCGGAAATACGCGGCGTGTTGATGAGAATTTCAATGGCCGGCAGACGTTTGTCGTCCGGCGTTTTGACCAGCCGCTGCGACAGCACGGCCTTCAGGTTCAAAGCCAGGTTCAGGCCGACCTGCAGGTGCATCTCTTCAGGGAAGAAGTTGATGATGCGTTCCAGCGCCTGATTGGCGTTGTTGGCGTGCAACGTGGCCAGGCACAAATGGCCGGTTTCGGAAAATTCCAGCGCGTGCTCCATGGTTTCGCGATCGCGAATTTCGCCAATCAGAATCACATCGGGAGCCTGCCGCAGCGTGTTTTTCAGAGCCGCCTGATACTCCAGCGTATCGGTGCCGACCTCGCGCTGGGTGATGACGGATTTTTTGTGCTGGTGGACAAACTCAATGGGATCTTCAATCGAGATAATATGACCGGCCTGATTGCTGTTGCGCCAGTCGATCATGGCGGCCAGCGAGGTGGACTTGCCGCAGCCGGTGGCGCCGACCATCAGCACCAGGCCGCGGCTCTGCATGGCGATATCCCTGAATATCTCCGGCAGGCCGAGATCATCGATGGTGGGGATCTCCAGATTGACCTTGCGAATCACCATGCCGATGTGGCCGCGCTGGCGGAAAATATTGACGCGAAAACGACCGATATCGTCGTAGGATATGGCCAGATTCATCTCATACTCGGCGGCGAAGGTGGCGCGCTGGCGCTCGCTCATGGTCGAAAAGGCCAGCTTTTCGCACTGAGAAGCGCTCAACGGCGGCTGTTTGAGCGGATAGACATTGCCGTTGATGCGATAGGAGGGCGGCATGCCGGCGGTGATATAGAGATCCGATGCATCCTGCTTGTTCATTACCATCAGCAGCTGTTTGATGGATAAGTTTTGCGAAGCCTGCTTTTTCATGCTATGCCGCCGAAGAGTTTTTTGTTGCCGGCTTTCTCCATGGCGGCCTGAGCGGTGATTTTACGCGACTTCACCAGTTGCAACAGGTGGGAATCGAGCGTCTGCATGCCATCTCTGGCTGAGGTCTGCATCACCGAAACCATCTGCGCGATCTTGTTCTCGCGAATCAGATTACGGATGGCCGGCGAGCCCAGCATGATCTCATGCGCCGCCACACGGCCCTGTTCATCCGCCGTTTTGACCAGCGCTTGAGAAATGATGGCGCAGATCGATTCGGACAGCATGGCGCGCACCATCTCCTTTTCCGCCGCCGGAAAGACATCAATAATGCGATCAATGGTCTTGGGTGCAGAGGAGGTGTGCAGGGTGCCGAACACCATATGGCCGGTTTCGGCCGCAGTCAGGGCCAGCCGGATGGTTTCAAGATCGCGCAATTCGCCGACAAGAATCACATCGGGATCTTCACGCAGGGCGCTGCGCAGCGCGTTGGCGAAGGAGTGGGTGTGCGGCCCCAGCTCACGCTGGGAAATAAGCGACTGTTTGGATCGGTGCACGAATTCAATCGGGTCTTCAATGGTGAGAATATGGCCGCGCTCGTTCTCGTTGCGGTGATCCATCATGGCCGCCAGCGTTGTGGATTTGCCCGAGCCGGTCGGCCCGGTCACCAGGCAGATGCCGCGCGGGGTCATGGCGATATCGCGAAAAATCTGCGGGCAGTTTAATTGATCCAGCGTCAGCACTTCGTTGGGGATGACGCGAAATACCGCAGCCATGCCGCGCCGCTGTTCAAAGACATTGACGCGAAAACGGGCGATTTCGCCGAGCGAAAAGGAGAAGTCGATCTCCATGTGCTCTTCAAAGTTTTTGCGCTGGGCGTCGCTCATGATGTCATAGACCATGCCCTGCACCTCGCGCCTGTCGATATCGGGCATTTTAATTCGGGTCATATCGCCATTAATGCGAATCATGGGCGGCTCTCCGGATGAGAGATGCAGATCCGACGCCTTGTTTTTAACTGTAAATGCCAGCAGTTCCGAAATTTCCATAATTGCTCCCGGATGATATAAACAAGCCGAGCATAAAAGCGTCGCCTGGTTGTCGCAAGCGTGGCGTAAAAGATGGACGGCGCTTTATTTTTTCGGCGATGCCGCTACACTGCGCCACCGTTTTGACAGACGCCATGTCTGCCATGTCCCTGGAGGCTCAGATGGTTAAACTATATTCCGATCCGCATTGTCCGACATCCCACCGTACGCGCATCGTATTGGCAGAAAAGGAGTTACCGGTTGAAACAACCGAACTCGAGTCGGCCAATCTGCCGGCCAGTTTTCTCAAAATTAATCCGTATGGCAAGCTGCCGACCGTGATTGATCGGGATATTGTCTTTTTTGAATCTTCAGTGGTGAACGAATATCTGGATGAGCGTTATCCGCACCCGCCGCTAAAGCCCGGCTCGCCGGCTGAACGCGCCCAGATGCGTCTGGCCGTGTTGCAACTGGAGCGCGAACTCTATCCGCTCTATGCAGACACCCAGAACAGCCGCAAAAAGAAAGAGGCGGTTGGCAAAATCAAGACATACCTCGCCTCGCTCGATGGCTATCTGGGCCGGCAGGAGTATTTTATCGGCGAGCAGTATACGCTGGCTGATGTCACATTGATGCCGATTCTTTGGCGCCTGGACTCAATCGGCGTCGATACGGCGGACTGGTGCAACCTCGAAGCGTACATGGATCGTCTGTTTGAGCGTCCTGCATTTGAACGTTCTCTGTCAGAATACGAGCAGATGCTGCGCGATCTTTAATTAAGAAACAGCGAGCTTTACCGACCATCAATTTCCGTCGCGCCATTTTTGTGCAAGTTGTCACTGTTTATGGCCGCCGCCTCTGCTTAATATACGCCCACGCTTTCAGGGAGGCCTTGATTGTTTGATATTATTCGACCGGGTGATCCGCAGTGGCATCAGGCGACCAGCTTTATCCATGAGACCTATGCCCGCGCCTATGGCGCCAATGTCGATACCTTCATGCCGCAACTCATGCGGGTGCGTAACGCCGATGGCGTCTGCAGGGCGGTGATGGGCTTTCGTCTGGCCGGGCAAGAGCATCTGTTTCTTGAAAATTATCTCGACGATCCGATCGAAACGGTGATTTCACGCTACCTTGGCAGGCCGGCCGATCGCGCTGACATTGTTGAAGTGGGTAATCTGGCTGAAGCTGAGCCGGGAGATGCGCGCATGGCGCTGATCGGAGCCACGGCTTACCTGCATTCGATCGGTTGTCGCTGGCTGGTATTCACTGGCGTCACGCGGATGCGTAATGTGTTCCGCCGTCTGGGGCTGGATGTTTGGGAGTTGCTGGCGGCCGATGAGAAGATGTTGCCGCCCGAAGAGGTTGCCAAATGGGGCAGCTATTATCAGAGCAATCCGGTGGTCTGTTTCGGCGATATCCAACAGGGGCATGATGTATTGCAGGAGCTCTGGGCCAGCCTGCGCGACACCTGGGCTTCGGCAGAAGAGGCCGCTTTACACGATGCAGACCTGAACAACTCTGCAGTGAGAGAGCGCCATTGAGCCGGGTGCTTGAAGCGCTGGAGATCTACGCAGCCCGTCACCCCGAGCGCATTGCACTGGCTTGTGGCAACGATCAACTTACCTATCCACAGCTGTTGACCGCCGTCACGGCGCTGGCGGCCAGGCTGCGTCAGGCCGATGTGCAGGCGCTGGCACTGGCAGCGGATAATTCACCGGCATGGGCTGTGGCTGACCTGGCCTGCATGCAGGCCGGGATTCCGTTGATACCCGTACCTCACTTCTTTTCGCCGGCGCAGATTGGCCATCTGCTCAACAGCGCCGGCGTCGATGCGATCATTACCGATCAGCCGGAGTCGATTACCCGCCTCCTGAACGGCCTGGCTCTCACGCATCAGCCGCCTCGTGAACTCACACAGGCGCTGACGCTGATTGCGATCAGCACGCCCGATGTCGCACTGCCGGAGGGGTGTGCGAAAATCACCTTCACATCCGGTTCCACCGGCGAGCCCAAGGGCGTCTGTCTAAGTCGCGCCGCCATGGAAACAGTGGCGGCCTCACTGGCCGATGCGACCAGTGCGACAGCATCTGATCGCCACCTCTCTCTGCTGCCATATGCCACCCTGCTGGAAAATATCGGCGGGCTTTATGCGCCGCTACTGGCCGGCGCTGCTATTGTTGCGCCGGGCATGGCCGGCGTCGGCATGAGCGGCGCGGCTGGTCTGGATATCAGCCGTTTTATCACCGCGCTACATCAGGCTGGCGCGACCACCTGCATTATGATTCCGCAGATGTTGCATGCGCTGATTGCAGCCGTCGAACAGGGCGCTGATCGCCCGGCACGCCTGCGCTACACCGCTGTTGGCGGCGCTTCTGTGTCGCCCGTATTGTTGCAGAGAGCCGAGGCGCTCGGTTTGGCAGTATTTGAGGGCTATGGTTTGTCGGAGGCTGCCAGCGTGGTGGCGGTGAACAGGGAAAACGATTGCAAACCCGGTAGCGTCGGCAAGCCGCTGCCGCATGTGCAGCTAAAATTCGCCGACGATGGCGAAATTCTGGTACGCGGCTCGCTGTTTTCCGGTTATCTGGGCGATGCGCCGCAGCCAGCAGGGGAGTACTGGCCGACTGGCGATATCGGCCACCTTGATGATGAAGGCTTCCTGTTTCTCAACGGCCGCAAAAAACATATCTTTATTACTGCCTACGGGCGCAATGTGTCGCCGGAGTGGGTGGAGCGGGAGCTATCCATTGAGCCGGCCATCGCCCAGTGCTGCGTGTTCGGTGAAGCGCGGCCGTTTAATGTTGCTGTCATCGTGGCCCGGCAAGGTGCCGGCTCAGCGCAGGTGCAGCAGGCCGTGGCCAGCGCCAATGCGCGTCTGCCCGATTATGCCAGAGTCTGCCGCTGGATTGCGGCCGATGAGCCTTTCAGCGTTGGCAATGGCCTGTGGACAGGCACCGGCAGGCCGAGAAGAGGACATATTTTCAAGGCGTATGCCGAAAAAATCGATGCCATATATAAGGAGTCATGAATGGCGTTTTATGATGAACTGATTGCAGCGACGGAAGCTGAGCGCAACGATCTGTTATCCATTCCGTTTATCCGCATGGGCGCGGCAGGCGAGTTGTCGCTGCAGAGCTATCTGGCCTTTCTGGGACAGGCCTACCACCACGTCAAGCATACGGTGCCGTTGCTGATGGCGACCGGCGGGCGACTGCCCGAACGACTGGAGTGGCTGCGTGAAGCCATTGGTGAATATATCGAAGAGGAGATGGGCCATCAGGAGTGGATTCTCAACGATATTGCCGCCGCAGGCGGCGATAAGGAAGCGGTGCGCGCCGAAACGCCGATGGCGGCGACCGAACTAATGGTCGCTTATGCCTACGATACGGTATATCGCAATAACCCGGCCGGCTTTTTCGGCATGGTGCTGGTGCTCGAAGGCACCAGCGTGGCGCTGGCGACCAGTGCGGCGGGCAACATTGAGCAGAGTCTGGGCTTGCCGAAAACGGCCTTTTCTTATCTGAACTCTCATGGTTCGCTCGATGTCGGCCATGTCGATTTTTACGAGGGGCTGATGAACAGGCTGGATGAAGCGGCGGACAAACAGGCGGTGATTCACTGCGCCAAAATGTTCTATAAACTCTACGGCGATATTTTTCGCAGTCTGCCGTTGATTCGGCTGGGGGAGTAACAGTATGGAAATCAATAACAAACGGGTGATCCTTACCGGCGCCGCCGGCGGCATGGGCAGAATCCTGGCGGCTGAACTGAAGAAAAAAGGTGCAATTCTGGCATTGGTGGATGCCAATGCCGACGCTTTGCATCAGGTCGCCTCAGAACTTGAAGGTTCGCATCCGGTGGCGGGCGATCTCTCTTCCGCTGAAGGCTGCAGGATTGCATGCGATGAGTGCCGGGAAGTGCTGGGGGGCGTCGATCTGCTGATCAATCTGGCCGGCATCAACAGCTTTGCAGCATACGAGGATGAGCACCCGGATAAGATTGAATTGATGATGCGGGTGAATCTGCTGGCGCCGATGTGGCTGGCGCGGGCGATTCTGCCAAGCATGCAGGCGCAAAATGCCGGGCGTATTGTCAATGTCGGTTCGATCTTCGGCTCCATCGGATTTGCCTATTTCACCACCTATTCGACCACCAAGTTCGGATTGCGCGGCTTTTCCGAAGCGCTGCGCCGCGAACTGGCCGATACCAATATCAAAGTCACCTATATTGCACCGCGCGCGGTGAAAACGCCGATGAATTCCGATGCGGTGATGAAGATGGGCGAAGCGACCAAGATGAATATGGATGCGCCGGAAGATGTGGTGAGAAAAATTATTGCGGCGATCAACAATGATCGCAAAGATATCTATTTCGGTTTTCCGGAAGCGTTATTTGTGCGCATCAACGTGATGTTTCCGCGCCTTGTCGATAAAGCGCTGGCTGCCCAGAATCGCATCGCCCGAAAATTTGCCAAGCAGCAATAGGCAAAAGCATTTCACGCCAAGGCGCAAAGGCGCAAAGAAATGCAAAACAACCATGCATAGCAAAACTATCATTGGTTTTGGACGTTATCGCACATAGCTTTGATTTCACCTGGCGTCTTTGCGCCTTGGCGTGAAAAGATTATAATTTTCTGATAAAGGAGAGAGAAAGATGAAGATAGTAAAATGGATGATGGCGATGGTGGTCGCCAGTGGTTTGATGGCGACATCGGCATGGGCAGGGGCGCTTGAGGATGCCATATTGAACTTGCAGCATGAATGGGCGCAGGCCAACTACAAGACCCCCGATGCTCAGAAAGAGGCGAGTTTTAAGGCGCTGGTGGAGAAGGCTTCGGCACTGACCGCCAAATATCCGAATCGCGCCGAACCGAAGATTTGGGAAGCCATTATCCGGGCCGGATATGCCGGCGCCATGGGCGGTGTGAGTTCGATGTTCAATGCCATGCCGCAGATGAAGCAGGGGCGGGATCTGTTGCTGGCCGCCAAAAAAATCGACCCCAACGCACTGCATGGTTCGGTCTATACGACATTGGGCAGTTTCTATTACATGGTGCCGGGCGGCTTTATCGGTTTCGGCGATGATGACAAGGCGCTGGAATATCTGACCAAGGCCATTGCAGTCGCCCCGGATGATATGGATGCCAACTACTTTATGGGTGACTACTGGATGGAGCAGAAGGAGTACAAAAAGGCCGTCCCTTACCTGCAAAAAGTGCTGGATCTACCAGCTGTGGCCAGTCGTCCGGTCTATTCGGCAGGCCGCAAGGCTCAGGCTGCAGCCAAGCTGGCGGAAGCCAAAAAGAGAGGTCATATCAAATAATCTAAAAAACGGACGATTCTGATCGCCCGTTTTTTTAGATGTGGCGGTGAATAATGAATAATCGGAAACGCCGCATATGTTCGAGTTGGTGGAAAAGGGGATGAAATGACCATGAATATATTGAAAGTTGCACTGCTGACTTTGACCTTGAGCGGCGGCATTGGCGCGGCCCCGGTTTTGTCGTATGGCGCTGATCCAACAGGCCTCCAGATTATGCAGCGGGTGGATAATCGCGACGACGGCGATGATTTGACCCAGTCGATTTACCAGAAGCTGATCGACCGGCGCGGCGGCGTGCGGGAACGGTTTATGGTCGCGATGCGCAAGGATTATGGTAAGGACAGCAAATCGATCTCCTATTTTCTCAAGCCGGCCAATATCCGCGATACGGCGCTGCTGACCTATGATTACGATGGCACAGAACGCGATGACGATCAATGGCTCTATCTGCCGGCGCTGAAGAAGGTGCGCCGAATATCTTCATCGGATCGCGGCGACTATTTCATGGGCACCGATTTCACCTTTGAAGATGTCAAACAGACGCCGGAACTGGAGGATTACAACTGGACGCTGATCGGATCGGAAACGGTGGATGGGCACGACTGCTGGAAGGTGCAGGGCGTGCCGAAAACCGACGAGCTGAAAAAGGATCTCGGCTACTCAAAAACAGTTAACTTTATTCGCAAGGATATTGATCTGGCCATTCGCATCGACTACTGGGATCGCAAGGGGCAGGAGCTGAAACATTTTCATGCCACCGAGGTAAAACAGATTCAGGGCGTCTGGACGGCGACCAGGGTGGTGATGGAAAATATTCAGACCGGCCATAAAACCGAAATAGTGTTTTCAGATCAACACTACAACAGCGGGCTGTCGGACCGAAAATTCACCGAACGTATGCTCAAGCGCGGTTATCGAAAGTAAAATTCACCGCAAAGAGCGCAAAGGTACGCAAAGAAAGTCAAAGGCAATTCATATCGTACAGTATCATGTTTTTCCTTTGCGTCCTCTGCGGTGAAAAGTTTTTGACTCTATTTTACATCTCGACCCATCAAGGATAAATCATGCAATCGTTATTCTCATTTATTGTGCATCGCGCCTGGCTGGTATTGGTGTTGCTGGCGGTCGCCACGGTAGGGTTTGTATCGCAGTTGCCGAAGATCAAGATGGAAACCAGCGTCGAGAAGATGTTGCCGCATAGCATGGATGCTTACGCCAACAAAAAGAAGCTGGAAAAGCTGTTCTCATCCGCCGATATGGTGGTGATCGGCGTTACCAATAACAAGAGTCCGAATGGCATTTATAATCCGCATACCCTCAAGCTGGTTGATGAACTGACCAACTGGTTGCGAATGCGCAAGGAGTTTCGCACCCTGTCGCTGTCGGATTTGATGAGCCTGTCGACCATCAAGGATATGCGCGGCACTGCCGATGGCATGGAAGTCGAACATTTTATGGATAGCCCGCCCACAACGCCGGCGGCGCTGAAACATCTGCATCAGCGGCTGGTGGATAACGGCATCTATATGGGCTCGATCGTCAGCGAGGATGGCAAGGGAACACTGATTGTGGTGCGCCCCGATCCCTCATATCGCGGCCACTTTTATGATATCTACAAATTGCTCAAAGCCAAGGTGGAGGCCATCAATGCGCGCGGCGGGCCGGAAGATATCCTGATTACCGGCCGCCCGGTGATTGAAGGCGTGTTCGGCACCTATATGCCGCAGGATATGCAGCAGATGCAGCCGATGATTCTGGCGCTGCTGGCGCTGCTGCTGTTTTTATCGTTCCGCAATCTGCGCGGCGTGCTGATTCCGCTGGCCGTGGTGATTCTCTCCGAGCTATGGATGCTCGGCACCATGGCCGCCGCCGGCATTCCGGTCTATACGGTCACAACGCTGCTGCCGATCCTCATTCTGGCGGTCGGCATCGCCGATTCGGTGCATCTGCTTACCCATATCCGGGTGGAAGCGGGGCGGGATAAGCAGATGGGCAAACAGCAGGCGATCATCAGCGGCATGAGCGGCATGTGGTCTCCGATTCTGATGACCACACTAACCACCGCAGCCGGTTTTCTGGCCATGTTGACCTCCGATCTGTTGCCGATGCGCTATTTCGGACTGTTCGCCGCCGCCGGCATACTCTACGCGTTTATCATCACGATTCTGTTTGTACCGGCCATAGAATCGCTGCTGCCACATCGCGAGAAAGCGTTGAAGCGGCTGGCATTTGGCGGCTATTTGTCCTGGATGAGCAGGGTGGTGTTGCAGCAGCCAAAACGGATTATGGTGGTATTTTCCCTGTTGATGCTGGTTGCCGCTTATGGCTTGTCGCAGATGCAGGTCAACTCGTCGCTGGTGTCGGAGTTCCATCCGTCCGATCCGATTCGCCTCGCTGACGAGACCCTGAACGCCCACTTCTCAGGCACCAATGCGCTCGATGTGATGCTCGATACGGGTAAGAAGGACGGCGTGCTTGATCCCGCCTTTCTTGCCGGCATGAGCAAGTTGCAGGCGGCGGTTGAAGCCGATGCCGTGGTGGGTGATTCATCTTCCATTGCCGAATTTCTCTCCGAGATGAACAAGGTGATGCATGCCGGCAAGCAGGCTTATCGCGTGCCGCCTGATAGCTCAGAGCTGGCGGCGCAATATCTGTTGCTCTACTCCTTTTCCGGCGCGCCGGATGATTTTGACGCCTTCGTTACGTCGGATTACAGGCAGGCGCATGTCCGCATCAATCTGAAAACAGACAGCAGCGCCGATGCCGCGCGCCTGGTGGCGATGCTCAAGCAGGGCAGAGATCGCTGGTTTCCGCAGGCCAACATGGAACTGGCCGGCACGGCCTACACCAACTACCGTTTTTCCAACCTGATTATCACCGGTCAGATTCAGTCGCTGCTGCTGGCGCTGGTGCTGATTTTTCTGCTCTGCCTGGCCATGTTCCGCAAGCTTTTCGATGCTGCGCTGGTGTTGCTGCCTGTCTCTATTTCGGTGGTGATCATTTACGGCGTGATGGGGCTGATGGGGTTGCCGCTGGAGATCGGCACGGCCATCACCGGCGCCATGGCATTGGGCATCGGCGTCGATTTCGCCATTCATTATCTCTATCGCTACCGTTTTTATCAGCGCGCCGGCATGCACCATGCGGATATCGTCACATCGGCCAACGACGATACCGGCAGGGCGCTGCTGTTTAACGCGCTGGTGGTGATCGGCGGTTTTCTGGTGCTACTCACCGCCCACCTCTACCCGCAGGTCAAACTCGGCGCTCTGGTGGCCGGCTCCATGACCATCTGCTATCTGGCCAGTTGCTATCTGTTTCCCGTGTTGCTGCGCGCCAAAGCCAAATGAACAACATCAAAATACTCCCATTGCAGATGAACACGGATGATAAGCCAATTTAAAAAGATTTTCCTCTGCGTTCTCTGTGTTCTCTGCGGTGAATCGTTTGTTGTGAATTTGGCAAATGCTGTCGAATGGACGCTGCATGGAGCGTTGAAAAACGAGAGCGCCTATTTTATCAGCGGCAAAAAACGGTTCGATAAAATTCAGAACCGGCTCGACCTGAAGCCGGAAGCTGTGCTGAGCGGCGGCTGGGAATTTCGGGGCAGGGGGCTAGCCTGGTATGACGCCGCGATGGATGTCAATGCCACCAACGCAACCGATTTAACCCACGGCATCAAACAGCACTATCGCACCCGCATCGAGAGCAAAGAGGCCTATTTCCTATATGGCGCAGATGATTACGATTTCCGTATCGGTCAGCAGCAGATTGTCTGGGGCAAGACCGATGGCATTCGTATGCTCGATATCATTAACCCGTTCGATCTGCGTGAGTTTATTCTCGATGATTTCCTCGATTCGCGCATAGGGTTGTGGTCGGCGCGGCTGAATTATTATGCCGATATCGGCGGCGCTGAAAACGAATTTGAGTTTGTCGTCGTGCCCGATGCCAGGCCTGCCGAGTTTGCACCGGCCGGTTCACGATGGGGATTTGCACTGCCGTCGCCACCGCCCGGCATCACGCTGCGCTCACTGGCGCCCGAGCAGCCCAACTGGTCACTGAACAATACGGAGTTGGGAGCGGCCTGGCGCGCCAATGTGGCTGGCTGGGATCTGTCGCTGAATTATTATTTTGGTTGGAATGATCGTCCCAATCTGTTCAGACAACTGGTGGGTACAACGATGACCACGCAACTGCGCCATCTGCGCATGCACACGGCGGGCGGCTCATTCTCAAATGCTTTCGGCGCATTTGTGGTGCGCGGCGAAGTGGCGGTGAATTTCGGCGAGGGCATCAACACCACTGCGCTGATCTGGAATCGCTCCGTGGTGCGCCGCACCACGCTGAACGGCGCGATTGCAGTGGATTACACCCGATCGAACTGGACAGTTGGCGTGCAACTCTTCGGCCGTCAAATCCTCAACAAACCGGTTGTGGATGTAACGCTCGGTTCGACCCCGAACTTTGCTACGCTGCGCATTGCCACCGACTACATGAATGAGAAGCTGAAACCTGAGGTTCTGCTGCTGGCCGACCTCGATGACGGCGGTTTATTGGCGCGCCCCAAAGTGAGTTATGAGATCAGCGATGAACTGATCGGCACGCTGGGGGCGGATATCATCAGCGGCAGCGGCGGCTTCTTTGGCCAGTTTGCATCCAATGACCGCATCTACGCTGAACTCGAATGGAGCTTCTGATGACGTCTTACGCAGCCCTCCATTCTATGCCAGAGTTCGCCGCTGTGAGGTTGCCATGAAAAAAATATTTCTGTTGCCGGTTCTGCTATTCGCCCTGAGCGGCTGCCTGGCCACGGCTGTCAGCACTGCTGTTGATGTCGGCGTTGAAGTGGTCAAAGTGCCATTCAAGGTGGGCGGCGCCATTTACGATGGCGTCACCGGCAGTGATGATGAGGATAAAAAGAAGGACGATCAAAAAGAGTAGGGAAGGGCACGCTCTCTACTATTTTATTTATTGACTTGGCGTCTCGATTAACACACTGTTTGCTGCATACATACGCATTGGTTTCTGTTAATCGGCCGTCGGAGTTCCTACTCCCCTCAAGCTTCTCCGGCGGTCGGTTTTCAGTCTGTTTATTCACAACCGTAAGGTGCGCATGCTTCAAGTTCAGACAACAAACAGCGTTGGATAGGTGGGAGAAAATCTATGGCATCTGCGAGTGATCGGGAGATGATCATTACGTCGATCAGAAAAACACAGGAAAATTTTGCCGTCGCCATTGGCGTTGTGATTACGTTGATGCTCTGCATCTACTTTTTTTCTTACGCGCAGCTGGCTGATCGGGGGCTTTCGGGCGCACTCTGGTTGATGGCGATATCTACCGTGCTGATGGTGGTGGCGCTGTTTCGCCTTAAATCTGTCTCCTTTTTTCTGGCCAAAGTTTGGCTCGGCCGGCGCCCCCGTTATCGGGATGCATTCTCAACAATTTCAGCATCAGATGATGCTTCATCATGAACCCGCGGAGGTGATGTTATGAACCATGCAGTGCGTCGGACAGTCCAAGCTACGGCGGCGGTATTGATACTGCCGATGTTCCTGTTGACTTCGGTCGAAACGCAGGCCTGTGATGCGGCAGGCCCGCACGCCCATGTCGGTCAGGTGCTTGGCGTGAACGGCAACCACTTTACCATTCGCGATGCACAAAGCGGCGAGCCGATCCAATTTACAGTCAGCAAAAGCACGCAGGGCTCCATGCCCGCGATCGGACAGGGGGTGGCAGTCAAGTTTTCTGATGCCAACTCTGGCGCCAATAAGGGTTTGGTCGCACAATCCATTCAGCAGTTGATGAAGTGATGAAAAAGAAGGTCATATCTTTTTTCTTATCTGATCAATGAATAACAACAGCTTTTTAGCCGAAATGATAAGTTGAGGCGGTTGTTTTGGTTGATGTTTTAAAGATGTAAGCAATACATTGCCCTGTTCAACCAGTGGTTTGTTTTTGAAATTCTTGATCAGCTCTTTTCTGACTCGATTCCATGTGTTTTCCAGCGTAATTAGTCGCACGTCTAACAGTTCAGCGTTGGCTTTGGGATTCTCCAGAGTGAGTAATTCGACCTCTCTGCCCAGGTAATAGAGCCAGGCGACGTCACGATGAATCAGGGTGGGAAATTCCGTTGCTTCCATCAACATGGCGCTTAACTGGTTTGCAGCCACGGCGGCCTCAATCCATGCCTTATCATGAACCTCTATGCCAATCACTCTTATCCACGAATAGCTCATCAGCAGTTCTCGCGACCTCCGTTCATTGTACGGGCCGGCATTCATCTTTTGGCGAAGTTGTTTGACATCAGCCTTGATCTGTTGGAAGCGCAGGGCTGTAACCGTTGCATTTTTTATCAGCAATGCGTCTATCATTTCCTGGGTATGTTGTTGCATATCGGCCAGAATTATTGGTATGTCGGGTGGCTGCTCTGAGGCGGAAACGAGAGTGGGGATGGTAGCTGTTAGCACCAAAGCTAAAGTGATCGATTGAATACAGGTGGGTAGTTTCAAGGTTGTACCTCCAATGTATGTTAATAATGGAAACACAACAAAAAAGTTCCCCCGGCGAGGCCGGGGGAACTTTTTTGTTTAGAAGTGATAAGCTGCGGTTGCTGTTGCGCTCCATAGTTTGGCTTTGTTGTTTGGCCCCATGGCCGAACCGAGATTGACGTTGGTCCAGTACTGCATCCATTCGCCGCCGAGCGACAGATTATCCTGCAAATAATATTCAGCGCCAAAGCCGTAGCTGAAGCCGGTTTTTGATTTGGATTTTTCCACGCCTGCGACAGTCTTCTTAAATTTGGCCGTAGTGCCGCCGATCATCGCATAGGGGCGGAAATCGACAGTGACAGGAAACTGGAACTTGGCCAGATAGGAGATAAAATAGCTGTCGGAGAGCTTGACGTTGCCCGATGTGCCCGAAGCCGAAGAGCCAAAGCGCAGTTCCGCGCCCAGGTAGTCGCCGATATCTGCACCGACTTTTCCAAAGCCGCCGAACACGGTCTTCTTTTGATTGAAGCCGGTGCTGTCCTTGAGTTCAAGGCCAAAAGCGCCGACCGCGACGCCGGCATAAGGGCGGATATCGAAATCGTTGTCCGAATCGATCCTGATATCATTGTCGCCATCGAAATCCTGCGCCTGCGCATTGGCAAACGGAAGCACGGTCAAACATAATGCAGCCATTGTGATATGTAGATATTTACGCATGTTATTCTCTCCAATATATATTGATAGTGGCATCGTAGCCGTGTCTGGGATCCCGATAAAACACTACATGGCATCGCCATTTTCCTCTGTTCATCGACTGCCTAACCACAAAAAGGCCCTGTATATACACAGAGCCTTTAAGGTGGCCTGATGCAAAGAGGAGGGAGGGGAAGCACCAGACGCGGAGCACTCTGAAATCGTGGCGTGATCTGTCAGTGAAGCCGATATTAAAGTTTATTTACTCTTCTGTCTGCTCCCATTTACCTGGCCCACCGGCGTTTTAAAACCGTGTTTCCAGCGCTGCCCTTGCCTGACAAGGTAAAAGGTTAAACCCAACAGCGCAGTCGCACCTGTCCACATGGCGATGTCGATCCATGTCGGGTGAATATCTCGTACGGGCAGAAGGATTACCTCTCTTACCATGACTACGAGCGCTACCTCTATAAAAACGGAAATGTCCACTGATCCACTATGTAGAAGGCGTTTCTCCATATCGATAAGTTCAACCATTGTCCATAGCAAAAGCAGAGCGCCGATGGCGTGAATAAAACCCGTAATAAACGGGCGTGTTGTCAATGCAGTGTAAACATCATGAAAAAACACAGCGGCAATGAGTACGGTTGCCGCAACAAGGGCCATACTGATAACCAGTCTGGCAAAATGATTTGTCCAGTCGAGAATTGTTAGTGTCCATTGTACTTGCCTGGTTTTATTTTCATCATTCATTTGCATGCCTCAGTGTTTTTAAATTCATAGCAAAAGGAAGGAGTGATTCTATTGGTGATGGTAGAAATAGAAAGTAATGCGAGACAGGGTTGTTCTAATATGCATGGAAATGGCTATCTGCCTTTTTCTGTACGGCATCCATGGCGGACTGGACGCGGATGCACGCATCCTCAATCAACTCATCCTCGGCGATGAATAAGGCGTCGCCGAAAACAAAAACGCCTCTGGAAAATGGTTTGGGGATGTAAAAATGATCCCATGATGATTTAATTTGCCAATACCTTGAGGTGGCCCACATTACGGGATAAATCTTCACGCCGGTCTTTTTGGCCAGCATAACAATGCCGGGCTTGACCACGCCACGGGGGCCTTTCGGACCATCCGGGGTCATACCGAAATCGCACGATTCGCTTTTTGATTTTTGTATCATCCGGATCAACGCTCTGGCTCCGCCGCGTGTTGAAGAGCCGCGAATGGTTTTGAATCCCTGCAAGGCGAGGGTATCGGCAATAAAACCGCCGTCACGATGCGAAGATATCAGCGTATAACCGTTACACCCTTTCAAACCGGCGCCCATCATCAGTAGTTTGCAGTGCCAAAAGGCAAAGATATGTTGCTCGCCTGAATCAGAATCGTACCGATTGCCGATAAACTCCCATCGGATTGTGACCGACAGCGATGCGATAATGCACCTGATCGCATGCGGTGTAAGCCGGGCTATCAGCTTTTCCTTCATGCTGCTGAATCTGAATCTGCTTGTCATTGAAACAATTGCTCCATCTGCTATTGGTTTGATTGGCATATGCTATGTCGAACCGGTTACGTCAGTATGCGGATAAGATGACGGTTTGGTCATGTCTTGCGAATAGCAGTGTTCAGCGAGTAGGACTGATAACAATCCAGGTTTACGTTAATATGAGATGAATAAATTTTAATATCGACTTCATGGCCGGGTCACAGCACGGCTATAGTTTGCCACCTGCCTGGCAGGCTCCCTCTCCCCTGATGCGCCAGGCGCTCCCGCAAAGGCTCTGTAGTAGTTCTACAGAGCCTTTTCCGTGGAGCGTTTGTTGGAAAATAATTTATCCACTGAGGAAGTATGTGATGAATGTAGTCGAACGTAGAAGCGTATTCTCGCTGGCCGGTATCTATAGCCTGCGCATGCTGGGGCTGTTTCTCATTCTGCCCGTCTTTGCGCTTTATGCCGAACACCTCGACGGCGTCACGCCGACGCTGATCGGCCTGGCGCTGGGCGCTTATGGGCTAACCATGGCGCTGTTACAGATTCCGTTCGGCATCCTGTCGGATCGAATCGGACGCAAACCGGTGATTACGGCAGGTCTGATTATTTTCGCCATTGGCAGCGTGGTGGCTGCATCGTCGCATGATATCTGGGGCGTGATTATCGGACGCGCCTTGCAGGGCGCAGGTGCGATTGCAGCCGCCATGATGGCCTTGCTGGCTGACCTGACGCGAGAGGAAGTGCGCACCAGGGCGACCGCCATGATCGGCATGTCGATCGGCGTATCATTTACCGTGTCGATGATTCTCGGGCCTTGGCTTGATGCTGCGATCGGCGTGAATGGTATTTTCTGGCTGACTGCCATACTGGCAGTCGGCGCGATCATCGTGCTGCATACCGCTATTCCGACCCCGGCGCACAGCACGATCCATCGCGACGCCGAAACCATTCCCGGCCAGCTTGGGGCTGCACTGCGCAATATTGAACTGCTGCGGCTGGATTTCGGCATTCTGATTCTGCATGCCATCATGACCGCCATGTTCATCGCTCTGCCGTTTGTATTGCGCGATCAGCTGCATATGCCGGTGGCGCATCACTCATGGGTTTATCTGCCGACCTTGCTGGCGGCCATGGCGGTGATGGTGCCGATGATCATTGTTGCCGAGAAACGGAAAAAACTGAAACAGGTGTTTGTGGTCGCCATTGGGCTGGTCGCCGCATCTGCTGCACTGCTGGCTTTATCGCACAGCGGTTGGACAAGCGTGATCAGCGGGCTGTTGATCTTCTTTATCGCCTACAATGTGCTGGAGGCATCCTTGCCTTCGCTGGTATCGCGTATTGCGCCGATTGATGGCAAAGGTACGGCCATGGGCGTCTATTCCACCAGTCAGTTTCTCGGCGCCTTTGTCGGCGGCGCCGGCGGCGGCGCGCTGCTGGATCATTTTGGCGTCACCGGTATTTTTATCGCCTGTGCTGTGGGTGCGCTGCTGTGGCTTGGGCTGGCCATCGGCATGGCGCCGCCGCGCATGCGCTCCGCCATGATCATGGCCGTTGACCCATCTCGAATGGGTGACCCAAAAACGCTGGAGGCACAGCTGTTGCAGTTGGCGGGTGTTGCAGAAGCCCGCATCGCAGCCGATGAGCACGTTGCCTACCTCCGGGTGGAGAAAGAGCATTTCGATCCTGAGGCAGCGAAAGCGCTGCTTCAGTGATCAGAGGCAGACAGCCGCTGTATCGCCGAAATCCCGAATAGAAATTCTGAATATGAATATCAATCACGGAGATAGCTATCTATGTCACACCCTTTACAGCGTCTGAGCAGTCAGATTCAGCAACGTATTTTTGGTCAGGGCGCGCTGGTCAATCGTATGCTGATCGCCATGCTGGCCGATGGTCATCTGCTGGTGGAAGGCGCGCCCGGACTGGCCAAGACGCGCGCCATCAAGGTGCTGGCGGACGGCGTGGAAGGGGATTTTCATCGGGTGCAGTTTACCCCAGATCTGCTGCCCTCGGATTTAACCGGCACGGAGATCTACCGGCCACAGGACGGCTCATTTCATTTTCAGCAGGGGCCGCTGTTTCATAATCTGATTCTGGCCGACGAGATCAACCGCGCTCCGGCCAAGGTGCAGGCGGCGCTGCTGGAAGCGATGGCGGAACGCCAGATCACGGTCGGCAAGGTGTCGCACCGGTTGCCGGAGCTGTTTCTGGTGATGGCGACGCAGAATCCGATCGAGCAGGAGGGCACCTACCCCCTGCCGGAAGCGCAGCTGGATCGATTCCTCATGCATGTGCGCATCGATTATCCCGACAGCGCCACCGAGAAACAGATTCTGCGCCTCTCCCGCGATGAGTTTGAGCATGGTGATGGCGCTCTGTCGCAGCAGGTGTCGCAGGCTGAGCTGTTTGCCGCCAGAAGCGCAGCGATGGGCTTGCACATGGCCGAAGCGCTGGAAGATTATATCGTACATCTGGTGATGGCGACGCGCGGGCCTGAAAAATACAGTGCCGATCTGGCCCGCTGGATCGAATACCCGGCCAGCCCCCGCGCCACCATTGCGCTGGATCGTTGCGCCCGCGCGCATGCCTGGCTGGCCGATCGCGATTATGTCAGTCCTGAAGATGTGCAGGCGGTCGCGCCGGATGTGTTGCGTCATCGACTGCTGCTCAGCTTTGAGGCCGAAGCCGCAGGTGTTTCCAGTGACGATGTGATTGCCGAACTGCTCAAACGCGTGGCTGTGCCATAAGAAATTCAAAACGAAAAATATTCATAAATCCTCTTTAAATTCTTATTCGGGGTTCATATAAACAGATTTAATTCAATCTAAATATTCTATGATGGGGTGTTTTAATGATTAAGATCAGTGAGTTATGCCGTTCATACGGTGATTTTCAGGCGGTGGATCATGTGTCCGCCACCATTCGGAGGGGCGAAGTGGTGGGCTTGCTGGGGCATAATGGCGCCGGCAAATCCACCATCATGAAAATGATCACCGGTTTTCTGGAGCCGACATCCGGTTCGATCACCATTGATGGCTTGCAGATGGGCCAAGATACCCCGGCCATTCAGCAGCGGATCGGCTATTTGCCGGAAAACTGTCCGGTCTGGCCGGAAATGAATGTGATGGAATATCTGCAATATCAGGGGCGCCTGCACGGGATGGGCGAAAGTGACCTGAATCGCGCCGTGGCCACGGCAATTCGGCGAACCGAATTAAAAGATAAGGCGTCCCAGCCGATTCAGACGCTGTCGCGCGGTTATCGCCAGCGCGTCGGCGTGGCCCAGGCGATTCTGCACAATCCCGATATCATTATTCTCGATGAGCCGACCAACGGGCTCGATCCGACTCAGATTCGCCATATGCGCCGACTGATTGCCGAACTGGCCGAACATGCCACGGTGATCGTCTCCACCCATATTCTGCAGGAGGTGCAGGCTGTCTGTGAACGGGTGCTGATTCTGCGAGCCGGCAAACTGGTGGTTGATTCATCGCTGGATGCGTTGCAATCAGGGCATACGCTGCTGGTTCGGCTGGATAATCCGGAAGCGACAGGTTACCTGGGCCAGATTGAGGGCGTGGCGTCCGTGGCGCCTCGGGCGGGCGGCGAGCATCACGGCTATGCGCTCACAGCGCCGGCCAATATCGCCCCCTATGTGGCGGCGGCAGTGCAGCAGCATGGCGACAAGCTCTATGCCATGCAACCGGAAGTACGCGATCTGGAAACTGTTTTTGCTGAAGTGAACCGAACCGGGGTGGAGGAGGATAGCTGATGAAAGCGATTGCTGAAGTATGTCGGAAGGAGTTTAACAGTTTTTTTGCCTCGCCGGCGGCATGGCTGTTTCTGGCGGCCTTTCTGGCAGTCAACCTGTTTATCTTTTTCTGGGCCGAAGCCTTTTTCGCCCGCAACATCGCCGATGTGAAGCCGCTGTTCCAGTGGATGCCGATTCTGCTGATTTTTCTGGTGGCGGCACTGACCATGCGCAGCTGGTCGGAGGAACGACGCGCCGGTACGCTGGAAAATCTGCTGACTGCGCCGATTGCGCCATCATCGTTAATCTTCGGTAAGTTCCTCGCCGGCCTGGCGCTGGTGGCGCTGGCTTTGGCGCTGACGCTGCCGCTGCCAGTCACTGTCAGCATGCTCGGCCCGCTGGATTGGGGGCCGGTCTGGGGCGGTTATCTGGCCAGCCTGTTTCTGGCCGCCGCCTATCTGGCCATCGGCCTGTATATGAGCGGGCGCACCGACAATCCGATTGTGGCGCTGATTCTGACGGTGGCCGTCGCTTCGGTTTTTTATCTGATCGGTTCCGATATGCTGACCACCCTGTTTGGTCGTCAGGTTGGCGCGCTGCTGGCGCTGCTGGGAACCGGCTCGCGTTTCGACTCCATCACCCGCGGCGTGCTCGATCTGCGCGATATTCTCTACTATCTCTCTATCGTGGCGGTTTTCCTCATGCTCAATCGCTATTCGCTGGAGCGACTGCGCTGGGCCGGAAATCCGGCCAATGGCGAGCATCGGCGCTGGGGCTGGCTGACGCTGCTGGTGGTCTGTAATGCAGTGTTGATCAATATCTGGATGAATCCGGTGGGCGTGTTGCGGGCGGATTTGACGCAGGGAGATATCTATTCGTTGTCCGATGCAACCAGAAACGATCTGCACAGCTTACAGGAGCCGCTGCTGATTCGCGGTTACTTCTCGGCCAAAACGCACCCGTTGCTGGAGCCGCTGGTGCCGCAACTGGAAGATCTGCTCAAAGAGTACCGGGTGGCCGGCGGCAAGCATGTGCGGGTGGAGTTTGTCGATCCGCACAGCGATCCGGCGCTGGAACGCGAAGCGGCGGAAAAATACAATATCCGCCCGGTGCCGTTCCGCATGGCCAGCCGTTATGAATCCGGCGTGGTCAACTCCTATTTTAATCTGGTCGTGGCCTATGGCGATCAGTTTGAGACACTGGGTTTTCAGGATCTGATCGAAGTCAAAAGCAGTGGCGGCGGCGATCCGGAAGTGGTGCTGAAGAATCCCGAATATGCCATCACCAGCGCCATTCGCAAGGTGACGCAGGCATGGCAGAGCGGCGGCGATCCGCTGGCCGGATTGCAGACGCCGGTCACGTTTCACGGCTACATTTCCGACCCGGCCAGGCTGCCGGACGAGTTGAAAACACTGCGCCGCGATCTCAGGAGCATGCTGAAGAACATGCAACAGAAATCGGCGGGGAAACTGAACATCGATTTCAGCGATCCGGATGCGGCTGGCGGAAAGCTGGCCAAACGGCTGAAACAGCAGTTCGGCTTCGGGCCGCAAATTGCCAGTCTGCTCGATCCGAAACCGTTCTGGTTCTATATGGTGCTGGAGCATGGTGACGAAACGGTGCAGATCCCGTTGCCGGCGGAGCTGACCAAATCCAACCTCAAGCGCGCCGTCAGTGCGGCGCTGCAGCGGTTGGCGCCGGGATATATGAAAACGGTGGTGATGGTGACGCCGCCAGCGCCGATGCGCACGCCCAATCCATACATGCCTGCGCCGCGCGGCAAACGCTACCAGTTGCTGCGCGCCATGCTGGAGAAAAACGAGCGGGTGATCGACTCGGATCTGAAGGATGGCCATGTGCCGGCCGATGCCGATCTGTTGCTGTTGCTGGCGCCGGATGCGCTGGATCAGAAACAGCTGTTTGCGGTGGATCAATTCCTCATGCAGGGCGGCGCCGTGGTGGTGGCATCCTCGCCGTTTGATGTGAGTATCAGCAGTTCACTCAGCGCCAAAACGCACAAATCCGGGCTGGAGGCGTGGCTTAAACACCTTGGCGTGACGATGGACAAGACGCTGGTATTCGATCCGCACAGCGCTTCGCTGCCAATTCCGGTGCGCCGCCAACTGGGCGGCATCTCGGTCAATGAAATCCATATGATGCCCTATCCGCTGTTCGCCGATGTGCGCGGTGACGGTTTGAACCGGAAGAGTCCGATGACGGCGTCGCTGCAGCAGCTGACCGTGAACTGGGCATCGCCGCTGCATGTCGATCAGGGTAAAAACAGCACTCGGGAGGTGACCGAACTGATCCATGCATCGCCGGATAGCTGGGTGTCGGATAATGCCGACATCATGCCGAAATACAGCCTCTATCCCGAAACCGGTTTCCGTCCGGCGGATAAGCGCGGCAGTGCGCTGCTGGCTGTCGCCATCAAGGGTCGGTTCGATTCCTGGTTCAGGGATAAACCGTCGCCGCTGTTGAAACCGCAAGCGGACAACAAGGATGCAGCAGAAAAGGCGGCGCAAAAGAGCAAGGCGGCACCGGCAGAAAAGGCGGTGGTCGGCAGCGTCATCGCACGTTCATCCGATTCGGCCCAGCTGGTGCTGATCAGCGCCAACGATTTCGCCCGCGAT
>JALUYG010000234.1 GCA_027013105.1 Mariprofundus sp. | reverse complement strand
TACAGCGCGGCCGAGGCCAGTTTGACGATGCGGAAATTACCATACGCAAGCTGCTTTCGATCAGCCCAGAACATGCTCAGGCTGGCGCGCTGCTTGCCAATCTCAAGCGCTTTGAGAGCGATCAGGCTGAAGACATCGCCCTGCTCGAGCATATCCATAGCCACACCGAGGCCGATTCACGCCAGCGCGAAACTATCTGTTTTGCACTGGGCAAGGTGATGGATGATATCGGCAGCTACGATAACGCCTTCGCTTATTTTGAAGAGGGCAATGCCCTGCGCAGCCGTAGAAGCAGCTACCATGCCGATGCCGAGCTTGCCCATATGCAAGAGATTATGCACACCTATGACAGCGCAGTGACCGAACGCCGCAGCAACCTGGACGACGCCACGCCGCTGTTTATTATCGGCATGCCGCGCTGCGGCAGCACCCTGGTCGAACAGATTCTGGCCAGCCATCCCGATGTCAGCAGCCGTGGCGAGTGGCACTGTTTTGAAAATCTTCTGCTGGCCATGCACACGCCGGATCACCCCCTGACGCTGGAACGCATCGCAGCATTTGATTCCGAACAATGGCGGCTGATCGGCGAATCCTATCTGCAACGCCTCAAGGCCGATTCACCGGAAGCACTGCGTATTACCGATAAGACGCTGATCAATACGCGCCTGATCGGCGCCATTCACTGCGCCATACCGAAAGCGAAAATTATTCATGTGCGCCGCGATCCGCTCGACACCTGCCTCTCCATCTACCAGTCCAACCTGATCAGCCACCAGTTTGATTACGCCTACAAACTCGGCGAGCTGGGTTACTACTACCGCATGTATCAGCGCCTGATGCAGCACTGGCGCGACTGGCTGCCCGAAGGGGTGATGTATGAACTCGATTACGAACAGCTGGTGTCCGATCAACAGGGCGAAACGCGCAAACTGCTCGATGCCTGCGGCTTGCCATGGCATGAGCAGTGCCTGCAGTTCAACAAGGCGGACAATGTGGTCATCACCCGCAGCATGACGCAGGTGCGCCAGTCTCTGTACAATGATTCCATCGGCCGTTGGAAACACTACGAACAGCAACTGCAGCCGCTGATTAAAATCCTGGGGCAGTAGAACCACTTGATCAGCAACAGGCAGCGCGCCCATAAACGGGCGATACGGGGAAGGAGTCAGAATTGAAATTTATTGGAGCGCACACCAGCGCAGCAGGCGGCGTTGAGAATGCCCCGCTCAGAGCCAGAGAGATCGGCGCACGCGCCTTCGCGTTGTTCACCAAAAACCAGCGGCAATGGGTCGCCAAGGCGCTGACCGATGAGAGCATCAGCGCCTTCAAACGCAATCTGGCGGAGGCGGATATCAGGCCGGAACATGTGTTGCCGCACGACAGCTACCTGATCAACCTCGGGCACCCCGACGATGCAGCGCTGGAAAAATCGCGCCGCGCTTTTCTCGATGAACTGCAGCGCTGTGAACAGCTGGGGCTGAAACTGCTCAATTTTCACCCCGGTTCGCATCTGAGGAAAATCAGCGAGGCCGACTGCCTGCAGCGCATCGCCGCATCCATCAACTGGGCGCTGGAGCAGACCTCCGATGTCATCGCAGTCATCGAAAACACCAGCGGACAGGGCAGCAATCTCGGCTTTCGCTTCGAGCATCTGGCGGCCATTATCGACGGCGTTGAGGATAAATCGCGGGTCGGCGTCTGCCTCGACACCTGCCACACCTTCACCGCCGGCTACGATCTGCGCACGCCGGCCGATTGCGAACAGACCTTCGGCGAATTTGACGCCGTGGTCGGTTTTCAATATCTGCGCGGCATGCACCTCAACGGCTCCAAGGCGGCCTTTGCCTCCAGGGTGGATCGTCACCATTCGCTCACGCAGGGCGAACTGGGGCTGGATGTGTTCCGCTATATCATGAACAGCGATCATTTCGACAATATCCCGATGGT
>JALUYG010000233.1 GCA_027013105.1 Mariprofundus sp. | reverse complement strand
TTGTGGCGCTGGAACGGTTGATGGCCGAAGCGGCGGCAGATCTGCGTTTTGAGGATGCGGCGGCGCATCGCGATGAAATACTGATACTGAAAGGACACAGCAACGATGCCTGATTTTCCGGAGATTACGGAATCACTGATCCAGACATGGGTGGGAAAACCCATATCGCGGCGCGGCAGAAGCCATTTTGCCCGGCACAGGGTGTTGAGCGCCAGGGTGGAGGAGGATGGCCGTCTGATCATCGGCGCGGTGCAGGGCGATGATGCGCCATCCTGCAGCGTGCTGATCCGTCGGCTGGCCGGAGGGCGGATGAAGAGCAAGTGCAGCTGCAATAAAAAACGCGACTGCGATCATGTCGCCGCCGTACTGCATGCGCTGCTCAACGAGAGCAAGCAGCACGATCTCTTCGATATGCCCGAAGCAGATGCGCCGACGCCGCAGCCGTTCAACATGTGGCTGGGCATGCTCGACAGGGTGCATGAAGGGCGTCCGGCCGCCACCGATTATCCGGAAAATATCAAGCAGCGTCTGCTCTATCTACTGGAGGCCGATGGCGATCGCAATGTGCGATTGAAGTTCGCCTCGGCCCGCATTCTGAAAGCCGGCGGCTACGGCATAGCCCAGCCCTATGAGGCGAGCAATATCCTCACCTATCCGGCGCCGAGATTCGTGCTGTCGTCGGATGAGGCCATTCTGCGCAAGGTGGCGACAGATCGTTCGCTCTCCTCCCTGCACGGGTACCGTCTCAAGGGAACGGATGGGCTGAAAATTCTCAAGCAGGCGCTGGCCAGCGGTCGCTGCCACTGGCAGAGCAAGGATGCGCCAGCCCTGAAGCGGGGCGAGCGGCGCAGCGGCGACTGGAGGTGGCAGTTAAACAGCATGGGCGATCAGCATCTTATTCTGCAGGTGGCAGATGCCGCCATTGTCGTGCCGACTTCGCCGCCCTGGTATATTGACAGCCGTCACGGGCTCTGCGGTCCGGTAGAGAGCGGCCAGCCGGCCGATGTGGCCGAAATCCTGCTCAATATCGCCGCGGTGGAACTCGATTGCTCGGATGAAGCGATCGATGCGGTGCGCTGGCAGCTGCCGGAGGGCGTGCCTGCGCCGGTGCATCTGCGCCATGTACACCGGCAGGTGCAACCGATTCCGGTGATTCAGCTGAAATCGGTGAAATTGACGCCGCGCTGGGGCTACAGAACCCCTGTCACGTTGCATGTGGCGGAACTGGAGTTCGACTATGATGGCAGCCGAACCGAATATTGCAGTCAGCCGCAGCCAGTGCGCACCATCCGTGGCGATAAAGTGATCGACTACCTGCGCGATGCGGCATTTGAACGGCAGGCGCTGGAGGCGCTCAATACGGCCGGCCTCTATCCGATGCAGGAACATGCCGAAGTGGATATCGCAGCTGCTGATGCTTTTCCGGAGCACAGTTTCGGACTGGCGCGCGATGATAGCTGGCCGGAGTGGATGCTCTATGAAATCCCGGCGCTGGAGGCGGCCGGTTTCCGCGTTGAGGTGGATGACGGTTTCGGCTTCCGGGTGGAGCGCGCCGCCGACTGGACGTTAAACCTGGGCCAGACGAGCGCCGATGCGGCGGGCGGACTGACCGGACAGGCCAGTTTTATGGTGACGCTGGAGAGCGGCGAGGAGATCGATCTGATCGATGCGCTGGCGCGCCAGGTCGCTGCCAGGCCGGATCTGTTAAAGGCGTCGTCGCTGGCCGAACTGAAGGAGAAGGCGCAGATCCCGCTACCGCTGGCCGATGGCCGTTTGTTGCCGGTGCCGGGTGAGATGGTGGCCAATATTCTGCATTTTATGATGGATGTGTTCGCCGGCGGCAATCGCGAGGATGTGCGCCGCAGATGCTGGCGCTGGAAGAGAGCATCAGCGAATCGGCCGCCCCGGTGCGCATTCACAGCAGCGCCTGGCTTAAACAGATGCGGCAACTGGTGGATGTCGGCAACGTGCCCGACTGCGCGGTGCCGAAGGCGTTGCAGGCCGAGTTGCGCGACTATCAGCGCGAAGGGCTGAACTGGATGCAGTTTCTGCGCTGCATGGGGCTGGCGGGCATCCTGGCCGATGATATGGGGCTGGGGAAAACCGTGCAGGCGCTGGCCCACATTCTGGCCGAGAAGGAGGCCGGACGGCTGAGCAGGCCGGCGCTGGTGTTGGCCCCGACCAGCCTGATGCACAACTGGCGTCGGGAGGCGGAAAAGTTCACGCCGAGCCTGTCGGTGCTGGTGCTGCACGGGCCGAACCGGGCCATGCATTTCGAGCAGCTGGCCGATTACGATCTGGTGCTGACCACCTATCCGCTGCTGGCGCGCGATTTTGAACAGCTGGAGCAGCAGCGTTGGCATCTGCTGATTCTTGATGAGGCCCAGTACATTAAAAATCCGAGAGCCAAGGTGTCGCAACTGGTGCGCCGGCTGCAGGCCTCGCATCGCCTCTGCATGACCGGCACGCCGATGGAAAATCATCTGGGCGAATTGTGGGCGCAGTTCGATTTTCTCATGCCGGGTTACCTGCATGATATGCGTGGCTTCACAAAGATGTTCCGCAAGCCGATTGAGATACAGGGCGATGCCGCCCGGCAGGAGGCGCTGAATGTGCGTTTGCGTCCGTTCATGCTGCGTCGCGCCAAGGAGCAGGTGGCGCTGGAGCTGCCGCCGAAAACAGAGATTGTACGCAGTATCGAAATCGAAGGGGCGCAGCGTCAGTTGTATGAGAGCGTGCGGCTGGCCATGCAGAAACGGGTGCGCGATGCCGTGGCGACCATGGGCTCGGGGCAGAGCCAG
This sequence comes from Mariprofundus sp., assembly GCA_027013105.1. GTDB lineage: Bacteria > Pseudomonadota > Zetaproteobacteria > Mariprofundales > Mariprofundaceae > Mariprofundus. The sequence goes on along the minus strand of JALUYG010000233.1, from coordinate 8,503 downwards.
ATTGTGGTGCTCGATGCGCTGCTGAAAATGCGTCAGGTATGTTGCGATCCGCGTCTGGTGCATGGCTTACAGGAGGGTGAAGCGCCGTCATCCGCTAAATTGCAGATGTTGATGGAGATGGTGCCCGAAATGATTGAAGAGGGGCGCAGGGTTTTGCTCTTCTCGCAGTTCACCTCGATGCTGAAGCTGATTGAAGATGAGCTCAGACGGGCACAGATCGGCTATGTCAAGCTGACCGGTCAGACGCGCGACCGGCAGACGCCGATTGAAGCATTCCAGAATGGCGATGCGCCGCTGTTTCTGATCAGCCTCAAGGCCGGCGGCGTCGGCCTGAATCTGACCGCCGCCGATACGGTGATTCATTACGATCCGTGGTGGAATCCCGCCGCAGAGGCGCAGGCTACCGATCGGGCCCACCGCATCGGTCAGGATAAGGCGGTGTTCGTCTATAAGTTGATCACCGAAGGGACGGTGGAGGAGAAGATTCTGGAGCTGCAGGAGCGCAAGCGGGAGCTGGCCAACGCCATCCACCAGAAAGAGGGCGGCCAGCCATTATGGTCGCCGGCCGAACTGGAGACCCTGTTTGCACCCCTGACATAACACATCTCTCTTTCTCAAAGAGGGAAGGGTATGCGGATCAGGGCTCCATGTTGCATTGCCGGGCCAAGGCATTCTTGGCTTCGATCCAGCGCGACATAAATTCGCAGCTGCGCTGATGGTGGTGGTTGAGCATCATGCCGGTAAACTGTTGTTGCCGGTGATTCGTCAGGCTTTTCTTCACCTGCAAGATGCGATCAATCAGGGCCTCGCCATTGCTGCGGGCGTCAAACAGACGGCGGACAATCGTAAAACCGCGCTGTTGCGCCTGTCGCCACTGATCGGCGTCACGGTAGAGGGCTACGGCGGCATCGGCAAAAGCCGACGCCTCATCGGCCAGCTTGCCGGCCCACGGCAGCTCGCGCTGCATGCCTTCCGCGCCGACGCTGGTGGTGACATTCGGCGCGCCGTTGCGCATGGCGTCGGCCAGCTTGGTTTTCACGCCGGCCCCGAAGCGCAGCGGCGCCAGGCAGACTCTGGCCTGCCGCATCACGGCATCCACATCGTCCGCCCGGCCGAGCAGGTGAAATCCGCTGTCGGGCTGGTGCAGCGCCAGCGCTTTCGGCGGCGCATAGGCGCCGTAAACATGCAGTTCGGCCTCGGGTAAACGCGACCGGATCAGCGGCCAGATCTGTTGTTTGAGCCACAATACGGCATCCCAGTTCGGCGCATGGCGAAAATTGCCGATGGTGATGAAGTTCTCTCTGGCCTCAAACGACGGTGTTGCTTCATGCAGCGGCGCAAACATAAACGGGCAGAGATGGATGATGTCGGCGCTGACGGAGAAACGTGTTTGCAGCAAATCCATCTCCGCATCGGAGATCAGCAACGACAGATCGCAGCGGTGGATGGCGGCAATTTCACGCACGGCGATATCGTTCAACAGATCGGATTGGCTGATATCGGTCACTACGGCGGGCCGACGCCTGAACTGCTGATGGCGGGCATGGCGCAGGCAGTGCAGATCGATGGTTTCGATGATGCGCATGGCGTCAGGGCAGGCTTTGGCTACCCGCCAGCCGAACTGCTCCTCCATCATGAAACGGTCAAACAGCACCATATCCGGCTGCAGTGCGCCGACGAAGCGGTCGAAGCTGCTGTCGTTGACTGCAATGGCCTGCCGCTCAACCGCCATCGCATCCAGATCGTACATATATTCGCTGTCCGCCGCCGTGCTGGCATAGATCACGCGCCACTGCTGTTTCCGAAACAGTTCGATCAACTGCATCATGCGCAGACCAGCGCCGGAGGATGCCGGTTCCGGCCATACGCCGCCGATGATCAACACTGTCAATTCACTGTTCATATAGCACTATCTCAGCGTTTGCCGCCGTGCGGGTCAATAAAAAAAGGCGGAGTTTGCACGCTCCGCCTTTTTCACAACTCAAGATACTTGTTACTGCTGCTGACAGTGCAGCGAAGACTACAGTATCCGGATGACATCTCTGTGACACAGCGCACAATCAGCGCAGGAAAAACAGCACCGCCAGTGCAATCAGGGCGACGGGCAGTTGCAGGGCCAGCAGCAACTCCTCGCTGTTCATTTTTTTGGCGTGGCGTGATTTGTGGCGCTCTGTATGAATGATTGCAGCCATAACATCCTCCTTGTTTGACACAACTGGAGCAAAGGCTGGCTGTCATTTGGCAGGCAAGCCGTGAGTTGAGTCACCAAGCCGCGGCGCAGGTGTTACGCTTCGATCGCCTGCAGGATGCCCCGGATGATATCGGTCGGGGTCGGCGGGCAGCCGTGGATGACGGCATCAACAGGAATAATATCGGCGACCGAGCCGGCAATGGCGTAATGGTCCTTACCGAAGACGCCGCAGTTGATGGCGCAATCGCCTGCGGCGACCACCAGCTTGGGGTTGGGCGTAGCCTCATAGGTCATCTTCAGCGCCGTTTCCATGTTGCGCGTCACCGGCCCTGTCACCAGCAGCATGTCGGCAAAACGGGGCGACGGCACGAAGTGGACGCCGAAGCGTTCGAGATCGTAATAGCAATTATTGGCGGCGATGATTTCCAGTTCGCAACCGTTGCAGGAGCCTGCATCGACTTCGCGAATGGCCAGCGAGCCCTGGAATTTTTTGCGGATGGCCGCACCAAGTTGTTCGCCCAGCAGTTCGGTCGCATGCTCCGCTTCGCCCAGCGCTTCGGCACGCTTGCCTGTTTGTATGATTTTAGTGAATAATCCAATCATAAGTCGTTCCCCGAATAGGAGCAGTTGAAAGATTTATTGTTGAGCGGGAAGTCCGGCACCGGCACTTCGCGCACGGCCAGCTCCAGTCCCAGCCAGTTAATCTCGGAAGGGTCGCGCACGGCATAGCGATCGATGACGCCGTTGCGGCCAAAGCGCACCCAGGCGGCGATTTCGCCGCGCCAGCCTTCGATCGCATCAAAGCCGGAAATGCCCGCTTCCGGGGCGTTAAATTCCACCCGCTCAGCTCCCTCCGGCAGGGCTTGCAGCAGTTCGCAGATCAGGCGCGCCGATTCGGCAACTTCCTCGAAACGGACCCAGACGCGCGTCGCCACATCGCCGAATTCGCCTCGGGGCACGCGCACATTCAGCTTGTCATAGGGCGGATAGGCCTCCTCCACCCGTTCATCGGCATAGACGCCGGAAGCGCGACCGGCATAGCCCAGCAACCCGACCGATGTGGCATCTTCAACGCTGACCGTCCCGGAACCGATCACGCGCTCCTGAATGGAGGGGTGATCGGCGTAAATGCTGCGCAACTGCTCCACTTCAGCAGCCATGCGGCGGCTGTCTTCGGCCAGTACTGCGGCGGTCTCGCTGCTCAGCCGGCAAGCCACACCGCCCGGCACGATCAGATCCATCAGCAGACGGTGGCCGAAAATATCACGATGCATGCGCGCCATCTCTTCGCGAAGTCGCTGCATCTGCACATGCATAAAGGCGAAACCGCCATCATTGCAGATGGCGCCGATATCGCCGATATGATTGGCCATCCGCTCGCGCTCGCAGAGGATCGCGCGCAGCGTCACGGCGTATGCCGGCAGTTCCAGATAGGCGGCATTTTCACAGGCCTGACAGAATGCCCAGGCGTGCGCGACAGTGGAATCGCCTGAAATCCGGCCGGCCAGTCGCACCCCTTCAGCGGCCGTTAAGCCCTCGAATCGTTTCTCGACGCCCTTATGCACATAGCCCAGCCGCTCCTCCATATTGAGGATTTTTTCACCGACAGCATGAAAGCGGAAATGGCCCGGCTCAATAATGCCGGCATGCACCGGGCCGACCGGATATTCATAAACACCATCGCCTTCGGCCCGGATAAAGGCATACTCTCCATCGCTTTCTTGCATGCGCGTGGTTGCCGGAAAATCACGGCGCATCGGATGCGCATCGTCCGGCCAGTGTTCATGCTTGAGCCACTGGCGCGTATCGGCCAGCCCCTCCACACGAATGCCGAACATATCCTGCAGACTGCGCTGCATACGCACCGCCGCCACATAGTGGCGGCCGATATCCTGCAGGGCAGGGTCGTTTTGGTTCAGGTCGGTGCGTAACAGCACATGGCGGTGTTCGGGGTGGGCAAAGGCCATGTAGGCGTAGAGCGCCTTCTCATCATGCGCCCCCGCTTCGGCCGCCCAGAGCGAGACAAAACGCATCTGATGGCGGCGCGCCTCCTCCGCCACATTGGCCCAGTCAAGCCGGCGCACCTGCAGGCACGGCATGGCCGCCGGATGATGGTCCTCCAGATAACTGGTGACGATACCGTGATCGGACAAGCGTTCGGCGAACCATGTATTGGCGTCGTGAATCACAGGCCGCCTCCGGCAATCAGCGCCGCCGCCTGATGGTACCAGCCGGACAGAAATCCGGGAATCGAGATGCCGAGCAGCAGCGCCAGCGAGAAATGGATATAGACCGGCAACATATTGGCATGCACCAGTTTGGCATGTTCAGGTGCTTTTCCATAGGCCATATCCGGCACGAAGCGAAACAGTCCGGCCACGGCGATCAGCAGGCCCAGCAGCAAGACGCTCACCGTCCACGGATACGACTGCAGCGCCGCCGAAAAAATCAGAAACTCGCTGGTAAAAACGCCGAACGGGGGGAAGCCGGCGATGGCGCAGGTGCCGATCAGCAGTCCCCAGCCGATGCCCGGCTGATGATTGATCAGGCCGCGAATACTGGCCATCACCTGCGTGCCCATGCTCTGCGCGGCATGGCCGACGGTGAAGAAGATGGCCGATTTGACCAGTGAGTGGGTGGTCATGTGCAGCATGGCGGCAAAATTGGCCACCGGCGTGCCGATGCCGAAAGTGAAGGTCATTAGCGCCATATGCTCGATGGATGAGAAAGAAAACATGCGTTTGATATCCTGCTGTTTATGCAGAGAAAAGCCGGCTACCAGCAGCGACAGCAGGCCGAATCCCATCATCAGGTTGCCGGCCAGGTGGCTGCCGGTGGAGACGTCGACCAGCATTTTGCAGCGCACCAGCGAATAGAGCGCCAGGTTCAACAGCAGTCCGGAAAGCACCGCCGAAACCGGCGTCGGACCTTCGGCGTGGGCGGAAGGCAACCATGTGTGCATCGGCGCCAGCCCCACCTTGGTGCCGTAGCCGACCATCAGAAACACAAAGGCCAGGCTCATCACGGTCGGATCGAGTTTGTCCGCTGCGTCGTAGAGCAGCGTCCAGGTCAGCGCCGCATCGCCGTGCCCGAGCACGTCCGATGAGGCGAAGTAGAGCATGGCGGTGCCGAACAGCGCCAGAGAAATACCGACGCCGCAGATAATCAGGTATTTCCAGGCGGCGGCGATGGAGCCGGGCGTGCGATAGAGAGATACCAGCAGCACCGTCGCCAGCGTGGCGATTTCCAGCGACAGCCAGATGATGGCCAGGTTATTCGATGTCTGGCCGAGAAACATGCCGAACACGAACAGTTGCGACATGGCGTGATAGAGTCGCAGGCGTTTGGCATCGATTTTGCCGTTGTCCATCTCATGGCGCATATAGGGGCCGGAGAAAATCGCCGTGGTGGTGGCGACAAAGGCGGTGAGGGCAACCAGAAAAACATTAAAGGCGTCCATAAAAAACCAGTTGTTCCAGACTGTAATCCGGCCTGCGTCCAGCACCTGCAGGGCCAGTTCGAGGCTGGCCAGAAGGCTTATTGCCGCGGCAACAATATTGATCCGCGCCGAACGATACGGATGCGCATCAACGGCCAGCCACACCGCTGCCACGAGCGGAACACCGAGGAGAACAGCAAACCAGCTCATGGGTTATTTCTCCATCTTGTTGAGATCAAGCGACTCGAACGTATCTCTGATCTGGTAGAAGAACAGACCGAAGACGACGCTGGCGATCAATACGTCGAAGGCGACGCCCAGCTCCGCCACCAGCGGCATGCCGTAGGTGGCGCCGACGCCGGCGAAGAAGAGGGAATTTTCAATGGCCAGAAAACCAACCACCTGGGTAATGGCTTTTTTGCGGGTGATCATCATCAGCATGCCGAGCAGCACATTGGCCATGGCCACGGCGATGGTGTTGCGCGTGATCAGGTGGGACAGATGCTCAATCGGCAGGGTGACCTGATAGGAGAACACCACCAGCGCTGCCGCAATCAGCATGGTCACCGGCATATTTACCAGCGGCTCCACCTCGCGATGCACATGCATCTGGCGGATAATTTTCCACAACACCCAGGGCAGCAGCATGCCCTTGAGCAGCAGCGTGATGGCGGCGGAGACATACAGCTCGGTATTGTCGCTGGTATAGCCCACCAGCGCCGTCACCGCCGCCAGCACGATACCCTGCAGGGCGAACCAGTGCAGCAGGGATAACATGCGCTTTTGCGACAGCAGCGCAAACGAAATCAGCAGCATCAGGGCTGCGCCCATGGTGATAATCTGTTGCAGCAGTTCGGTGCTCACTGGGCGCCCACCTCCAGAATGTAGTGCATGAACATGCCGAGCAGCGCCAGAAAGAAGGCCGTGCTGAGAAACTGCGGCACTTCAAACAGGCGCATCTTGGCCAGGGCAGTCTCCATAATTACCAGCAGCACGAAGAACAGCATCAGCTTGAACACCCACAGCCCGAGCGCAATCAGCAACGCGGATGTCGCCACGGCAGTGCTGATGCCCCACGGGAAAAACAGATCGAAAATCAGCGTGGCGAACAGCACCAGTTTGATCTGGGTGGCCCACTCAATCAGCGCCAGATGACGACCGGAATACTCCAGCAGCATGGCCTCATGAATCATGGTGACTTCCAGATGCGTACCGGGATTATCCACCGGAATGCGCCCGTTTTCGACAATCGACACCATCAGCATGGCGATCAGGGCAAAGGCGATGGATGGCTTCAAGAGAATGCCGGCATCCAGAATATGGTGGATCATCACCGACAAATTGGTGCTTTGGGCGGTTACCGACAGCACGAAAATGCTCATCAGCAGGGCCGGTTCGGCCAGCGCTGCGAAAGTCATTTCGCGGCTTGCGCCCATGCCGCCGAACACCGTGCCGATATCCATGCCGGCCAAGGCGGTAAAGAAGGTGCCGATGGCGAGAAAACCGGCCAGCGCAATCACATCAGCCGTCCATGAAAACGGGCTATCCACCACAATCACCGGCACCACGCTGGCCGCCAGCACGGTTGAGGTGAAGATAATGTAGGGGGCGGCGCGGAAGATCCAGGAGGCATGATCGGCCAGCACCATCTCCTTGCCAAACAGTTTGGAGAGATCCCGATAGGGCTGAAAAATGCCCGCGCCCTGCCTGTTTTGCATGCGCGCTTTCATCTTTTTGACAATGCCGGCCGCCATCGGCGCCGCCAGCACCATCAACAATATCTGGGCGATATTTACCAGCAGAATCGTCATAGCAAAAATCCCAGCAACACCAATACGGTCACAAACATATAGGCCAGATAGGCGTGTACGCCGCGCTGGTGCTGCTTGGCGACCCATTGGCTTACCCATTCGGCCAGCGCCAGCAGCGGCCGGTAAATCAAGCGCCAGGACATATCCTGTGCATGCACCTCGTAGCGGATGCTACGGGTCAGCAGCTTGTGATCCGGTCGTTCGATGTCGCTGTGCTCCACAGGCTGATACAGACCGGAAAAAATATGGCGGAGCGGCTGGGCGAAGCTGGTGGCGGTATATTGCATGCGCGTATTGACATGCGGAGCGCCGCAACTCCAGAAATGGGTGCGACGCGCCACCTGCCCTTTGGGGTGCAGCAGCCAGTAGATCAGCCCGCCCAGCACCAGCATGCCGAACAGCGCAATCGGCGCCGAGTAGGAGGCGCGCGCTTCGGATACCGGCGTCAGCCACAACCAGCCGTGGGCATGCACGCTATCGGTCAGCGAGGCGTGCATCAGCAGTTGCGGCACCGCATCGATCAGCGGAATAAAGACGGTGGGCAGAATGCCGAGCAGCAGACAGAACACGGCGGGAATAATCATGCCGAATTTCATCCAGCCGTCGATTTCGTGCGCTTCGGCGGCCGGCGTGGTGCGCGCCTGTCCGAGAAAGACGATGCCATAGACTTTGACAAAACAGGTGGCTGCCAATGCCCCCGCCAGAGCCAGCATGGCGGCGGAAAACGGAATCAGCATGGGGATCAGTGAGCCTTCCAGTCGGGGTGCCAGCAGCGCCGTCTGAAAGGTCAGCCATTCCGATACAAAGCCGTTGAACGGTGGCAGCGCCGAGATCGAGATACAGGCGACCAGAAAAACCACGGCGGTCACCGGCATGCGGTGGATCAGCCCGCCCATCTCTTCCATATTGCGCGTGCCGGTGGCGTGCAGCACCGCACCCGCCCCCATAAACAGCAATCCCTTGAACAGGGCGTGGTTGATGGTGTGGTAGAGGCCGGCGATCAGACCCAGCGCCGCCAGCTCGGGGTGGCCGTAGTGGGCGAAAATCATGCCCAGACCGAGG
>JALUYG010000232.1 GCA_027013105.1 Mariprofundus sp. | reverse complement strand
ACCGATCATCAGCACCGATTCCGGTTCGCTACCAAACAGAAAGCGCCGCACCACATCGGCCAGAACCCCAAGCGCCAGCAGAATTTGAAACACGCCGCTGAAATGCGCACCCCGAATTTTGATCGCCGCGCTTTTTCCCACCGCATACAGCCCCACGCCATACACCAGTGCATCGGCCAGCATATCCACCGCATCGGAAATCAAGCCCGTGGACTGCCCCACCAGGCCGAAAACAAATTCGATGCAAAACATCACTGCATTGATGATCAGCAGCCATATCAGCGTACGCCGTTGTTCTCCTTGCTCGATCTCAATATGGCAATCACAGCCACCCATACTCAGCTCCTTCTGCGACCAACCGCATGCACTGTAGTCGTTCAATCACGGCAGCAAAATATTCTGGATACGGTGGTTGCCCCAGTCCGCCACGTAGATGCGGCCATTGCGGCTTGCAGCCACGCCGGTCGGGCCGGAGAACTGGCCGGGTTGATCGCCTTGACCACCCCATGCGCCGATGAAGCGACCGGCATGATCAAAGTGCTGGATGCGGTTGTTGTAAAAATCGGCCACGAACAGGCTGCCATCGGCGCGAGCAGCGATGCCGGATGCGATGCGGAATCGCCCGCCCCATAACCCCATGCCGCCAATACTGTGCAGGAAATGGCCTGCGGAATCGAATACCTGCACGCGATTGTTGTAGGCATCGGAGACATAGACTCGATCATCTGAGCCAATCGCGATGCGGGACGGATAGTAAAATTCACCGGCATGACCATCTGAAATCAGAAAATTCAATGCCGAGCGCACCACATTGACCTTGCCCTGTTTGCCCCATGTGCGGATAAAGTGGCCGTCCGGTGAGAATTGCTGAATGCGGTGGTGATACTGATCCACCACATAAACCAATCCGGCAGCATTCACCGCCACATCTACCGGCGATGCAAATTCGCCCGGCTGATCGCCTGCCGCGCCCCATGCAGCGATAAGTTTTCCGTTCGGATCAAAATGAAAAATACGATCCAGATCGTAATCGGTAACCCACACCGTGCCATCCGGGCCAATGCCAATGCCGCCGGGCTTTTCAAACAGCTTTTGTCCGAATGCCAACACAAAAGCGCCATCCGCCGTCAATTTCTGCACACGTTTGTTGCGCACATCGGTGACATAAACAAACCCGTCCGCATCCACCGCTACGTCAAAAGGCTCATTAAACTGCCCCGGCTTACTCCCCTGCCCGCCCCAGACCTGCACATCGGCAGGGCTACCTGTGCAGCCAGTCAACAGCCCGACGACAACCAGTCCAAACAGCGAGGGTAAAAAACGTCTCAGTATCTTCACTGGTGCGTAACGCCACGGGCGGTAAAGCCCGCCTTTGTCACAGCCTCACGCAGTGCGGCATCATCGACTTGTGCTCCGGGTTTGAATACCACGGTTGCTTTGCCGCTCTTCATGTTGATTTCGACGTTTTCAACACCTTGTACTTTCTTCAAGTGCTTTTCCAGCCCGTATGCGCAAAACGGGCAGGACAGCCCATCGACCTGAATGGTAGCAGACTGCGTACTGCTTTCTTGCGCACTCACAGCTGTAAGCGGCGCTGCCAGTAGCATACCGGTGATAAGTAAAACGCTAAATATTCTCATTGATGTTCTCCTTTGCCCTAATTCGTGTTCATTCGTGTCATTCGTGGCCAGGTTTGTGAATATCTTAAAAAAAGAAATTCCAGCGAAATCCCGCCGTCCACACCCAATCTGATTCCAGAGCGGTGCCGTTCAGGTTCTGCACGACAGGAATCTGAACAGCCGTCTCCAGTATCAGGCGGGATGTGACATATTGCAGACCCGGTGCAAGATTCCACGTCAGGCCGCCGCTATTGGGGTCGGTAACACCAAGAGCACTATTATTACCATTCCAGATCAGGTTGGATTCCAGTACGGCATAGACAAACGCAG
>JALUYG010000231.1 GCA_027013105.1 Mariprofundus sp. | reverse complement strand
GTTTCACAACTATTGCGCCAAAATTTACATAAAATGATTCCACTGGATGATCGGCATGATGCATGTACTATTCAGGCAATGACCACCATGCACGATACATCGCTCTGGCAACAGATTTCCGACAGATTGAAAGAGGAGTTACCGGCATCCCAATATGATGCCTGGATTCGTGCTATCGAGGCGGACCACCATGATCATCAACTCCTGATTCACACACCCAGCAGGTTCTTTCTGGAAAGCCTTAAATCCAACTATGGCGGGCATATCTCCCGGCTGACCAGAGAGCTGTGCGACACTGAAGTTGACATCGCCTATATGATCGATCCCGCTCTCTCCTCAGCAGTGGTGGAATCAGCCCCGGCGCAGGATAAACAGCATACGTCGCAAGTGGATGGTTATATCGATCCCCGCTTCACATTTGATAATTTTGTCGTGGGATCGGGAAATGAATTTTGCCATGCCGCCTGCCGCGCTGTGGCCGACAAACCGGGAGAAATTTATAATCCACTCTACCTTTATGGCGGCGTGGGACTGGGTAAGACCCACCTTATCAATGCCGTCGCCAACACACTGATTGCGTGCAACCATTTCCGGATCGCCTACCGCACTGGCGAGCGTTTTACCAATGAGTTGATTCAGGCGATTCGTAACGGTTCCACCGATCAGTTCCGCAATCAGTACCGTCAGGTGGATGTGCTGATTATCGATGATATCCAGTTTATCGCCGGTAAGGATCGCACTCAGGAAGAGTTCTTCCACACATTCAACGCCCTGCATGAGGTGAAAAAACAGATTATTCTGACTTCCGACAGGAGCCCGCGTGAACTGACCAATCTGATGGAAAGATTGCGCTCACGCTTTAACTGGGGTCTCGTGGCCGATATTCAGCCGCCCGATCTGGAAACGCGACTGGCTATTCTCTCCAGCAAGGCGGAGCTGGCCGGAGTAACACTGGATGAAAGCGTTGCCCACCTGCTGGCATCACGGATCACCAACAACGTCCGTGAACTTGAGGGCGCCCTAACGCGTCTGACCGCCCATGCCACCCTGACAGGTCGAAGCATTAATATCGATTTTGCCCGCCATGTCTTGCGAGATCTGCTGCATGAGGAGGTGCGCGCCATCTCAATCGACGATATCAAAAAAAAGGTGGCCTCCTATTTCAATATCAACGTCCGCGAGATGACCTCCAGCAAACGTAGTAAAAATATCGCCTATCCACGCCAGGTCGCCATGTATGCGAGCAAGGAGCTGACAACCCAGTCGCTGCCTGAAATCGGCAATCAGTTTGGCGGTCGCGACCATACTACGGTCCTGCATGCAGTGCGAAAAATAAAAAAAATGCGTGATGAATCCGATGATTTTGATGAAGAGATGAGTCGAATCATTGCGCTGCTGAAACAGTGATAAACGTATCCGCAGCGACAGATGTATAGCATGTGCATGGCTGCAGGTATGAATTGTGTATCAATTGGGTATAACAGCGCAATACGTTTATTGGAGCAACCAGACTCCCGTTTATACACAAATTATACACAGATGTCAGGCAAGGCTGTCCACAAGCTGCCAAACGCTGCAGGCCAGTCAGAAACAGGCCCGGCGTCTGTTATACACATTATCCACAGCACCTATGATGATGACTAAATTTTTTAAGAATAAAGGGAAAGAGGAAGTAAAGTCATGAAAATCACACTCTCCAGAGCATCTTTGTTACAAGCTGTACAACGCTGCCAAAGCATTGTTGAGAAGCGTCACACCATTCCGATTCTCGCCAATATTTTACTGCAGGCGGAAAACAATCGGTTGTTGGTCACAGCTACGGATATGGAAGTCGGGCTGCGCAGTCAGGCTGATGCACTGGTGGAAGAGCAGGGTTCAATCACAGTTTCCGCTGCCAAACTGTTTAACATCATCAAGGAGTTGGATCCGGAACAGGATGTCCAGTTGGAAACAGGAGATAGTTTTGTCTCCATTCGTAGTGGCCGATCCCGGTTTCGTGTCGCATCGCTGGCTCCGGATGAATTTCCGGCGCTACGCGAAGAGGGCAGCGAGGCATCGTTGGTGGTATCAGGCGTCACCATTGCCGATATGGTCGCTGCTACCGCTTTTGCCATGTCGACCGATGAAACGCGTAAATACCTGACCGGAACCCTGTTCGAAGTGGATGATGAACAGATGTTGCGTCTGGTGACCACCGACGGTCACCGTCTGGCCCTATCGGAAGTTCGCCTGCAGCAGTCCTGTCCGGCCCGACAATGTATCGTGCCGAGGAAAGCGGTGATGGAGATTCGCAAACTTAGTGAAGAGTGCTCCGAGCAGATCGAGCTCTTTCTTGGTGAACGGCAGATTCGCATGGTGGCCGGAGATAATGTGCTCACGTCGAAACTGATTGATGCGAGGTTTCCGGTCTATCAGGATGTGATTCCAACCGGTCACTCGACCCGCGCCATTGTCGCCCGGAATGAGTTTGATCAGGTGCTTCGCCGCAGCATGATCGTAGCCAATGAGTTCACCCATGATATTCGCCTGCTATTTTCGGATCAGGGCATCGATATTTCCGCCCATAACACCGAACAGGAGGAGGCCGAGGAGCATATTGCAGCCGATTACAATGGTCAGGAGACCGCCATCGGTTTTAATGGACGTTATCTACGCGACACGCTAGGCGCCATACGTTCGGCGGCGGTGAAAATCGAGTTGAATGATGAGCTTTCACCGGTATTGATCAGCGGCGAGGATGATGTGCAATCCAGGCATGTGATTATGCCGATGCGTATCTGAACGGATTTGCTGTTCAGGTGAACGACTCCATCGCCGAATTCCAACTGGCCACGCCGCTGATCATTCATCAGGTCAGAGTCAGCAATCTGCGTTGTCATGACTCACTGACCTGGCAACTTGTCCCAGGCCTGAACATGATTTCCGGCGCCAATGGGTGTGGAAAAACCACGCTGCTGGAGTCGGTATATCTGATGGCGCACGGACGTTCCTTTCGCCAGGCGCGCAGTCCGTTTCTGGTGCGGCACGGGCAGCGCAGTTTTATCATTCAGGGGCAGTGGCGCCGTTTCGGTCCGATGCATCTGAGCGTGGCAGGCAGGCAGGGGAAAACCACTGTTCGGTTACAAGGCAGAGATATCCAGCGCCGCAAGGATGTCAGTGAAAGTTTTCCGGTGCTGGTGGAAGCGCCGCAGGGGCGCAAACTCGTGGATGGCGCGCCGGGCGAACGCCGTCGCTGGCTGGATGCAGTGATGATAATCTGTTTTCCGCAAACACAAGCCCATTATGAGCGCTACTTGCGGGCTGTGATGCAGCGTGGCCGTCTGCTCAGGCGGCATGCGAACTCCCGCGAGCTTGAAGCGTGGGAAAAGCAGATTGTGCTGCACGGCTTGCATATTGTCAGCATGCGCCGGCAATTGATGGAGGAGATCAATGCGCTGCTGCTGGATGAACAGGAGCTGACCGAGGATGCGGTTTCCCTGTCGTTGCAGGCGCCGGATTATTCCGAATCGGGCTGGTTGACGCGGCTGCAGGAAAGAAGAGCAGATGATGCCAGAATCGGCAGCTTGCGTTTCGGTCCGCATGTGGATGCGATTCGAGTCAATTATCAGGGCCGGGAAATCCGCAGCGCCGGTTCGCGTGGACAGCAAAAGCTGGCTGCTATAGCGTTGAAGATGGCAGAATGCGCACTCTGGAGCCGATACCGACGCCTGATTCCGGTAATTTTACTGGATGACTGTATGGAAGCGCTGGACAGACATCGTCAACAGCGCCTGCTTGAACGGCTACAATTAAGCCCGGCCCAGATTCTGATGACAGGGCCGGACGGGGTGGCCGACGAAGCTGTTTCAGCTGGCGAAACTGATATCCATATTCAGCGATTAACACCGCAGGGTTTATGCGATATCCGTTCGAGCCGGGCGCTGGCCGCCGTCGGTGCGCCGGAACAAAAAATCACAATGGAGGAAGCAGCATGAGCGCTTCTCAGCAAGCACAGGAATATACCGCCGACAGTATCAAGGTGCTGCGCGGTCTCGATGCCGTGCGTAAGCGGCCGGGCATGTATATCGGCGATACCGATGATGGCACCGGCCTGCACCATATGGTCTTCGAGGTGGTGGATAATGCCATCGATGAGGCGCTGGCCGGCCATTGCGATAAGATCGAGGTGATCATTCACTCTGATGATTCGGTAACGGTTCGTGATAACGGACGCGGTATTCCGGTCGGCATGCACTCCGAAGAGCAGGTGTCGGCGGCGCAAGTGATTATGACAGTGCTGCATGCCGGCGGTAAATTCGATGATAACTCCTATAAAGTTTCCGGCGGACTGCACGGCGTCGGCGTGTCGGTGGTGAATGCGCTGTCCGAATCTCTGGAACTGGTGATCCGTCGGGAAGGCAAGGTGCATTATCAGAAATATCAGATGGGCGTGCCGGTTGCGCCGCTAAAGGTGATCGGCGATGCCAAGGGAAGCGGTACGGAAGTGCGCTTTCTGCCCAGCCTGGAGATCTTTTCGCACCGTAATATGTCGTTCGATATTCTCGCTTCACGTTTGCGGGAGCTCTCGTTTCTGAATTCCGGCGTGCATATCGAAGTGATTGACGAACGCACCGATAACAAGGTGGTGTTTGAATATGAGGGCGGTATTTCCGCCTTTGTGAAGCATCTTAATCGCACCCGTACGCCACTGCATCCGCAATGCGTGGCAATGAACGGCGAGCGTGACGGCGTCACGGCTGAATTGTCCCTGCAGTGGACCGATTCCTATCAGGAAAATATTTTCTGTTTTACCAACAACATTCCGCAGAAAGATGGCGGCACCCATCTGGCCGGTTTGCGCGGGGCGCTGACCCGCACGATCAATAATTATGCCAATGCCAACGGTTTAACCAAAAAGCTGAAAGTCAGCCTGACCGGTGAAGATTGCCGTGAAGGGTTGACGGCGGTGTTGTCGGTCAAGGTGCCCGATCCGAAATTCTCGTCGCAGACCAAAGAGAAGCTGGTCTCTTCCGAGGTGCGTCCGATTGTGGAGAGCATCGTCAATGAGAAACTGGCGGAGTGGTTTGAAGAGAATCCGAAAGAGGCCAAACGCATAGTCGGCAAGGTGGCGGAAGCGGCCACGGCGCGCGACGCCGCCCGCAAGGCGCGTGATCTGACCCGGCGCAAGGGGGCGCTCGATATCTCATCGCTGCCGGGAAAACTGGCCGATTGTCAGGAAAAAGATCCGGCGCTGTCCGAACTCTACCTGGTGGAGGGCGATTCCGCCGGCGGTTCCGCCAAGCAGGGCAGAGATCGCAAGGCGCAGGCGATTTTGCCGCTCAAGGGTAAAATCCTCAATGTCGAAAAGGCCCGTTTCGATAAAATGTTATCAAGTCAGGAAATCGGCACCATGATTACCGCGCTCGGCACCGGTATCGGCAAGGATGATTTCGATATCTCCAAACTGCGCTACCACAAAATTGTGATCATGACCGATGCCGATGTGGATGGTTCGCATATCCTGACGCTGCTGCTTACCTTCTTCTATCGTCAGATGCCGGAAGTGATCGAGCGCGGCCACCTCTATATCGCCCAGCCGCCGCTCTATCGCGTGGCGCGCGGCAAAAAAGCGCGTTACATCGCCAATGATGATGAGCTGTTTGAATTTCTGCTGGAGCATGGTAGCGAGGGTAAGGAGTTTTTCAGCAGCAACAGCGCTAGAGGGATGAGCGGCGAACGTTTACATACAGCTATTCGCAGCATTCATCGTTTGCAGCGTCTGCAGGCGCGACTGTCGCAGCGTATCGATGCGACGGTGTTGAAGTTCCTGATCGAGTCCGGTAAGACCACCCTCAAAATGATGCGTCACCGCGATCAACTCGAAGAGCGCATGGATGCGCTGGACTGGGCCTTCAAACAGGCCAGTCGTGTGGACGAAACGCTGAACTGGAAAATCATGGAAGATGAAGAGGACGGCAGTTTCTGGGTGCAGTTCCAGCGCCGTGATCATGGTCGTGTCATGATTTCCCGGTTGGATAAGGATCTGGTCGGAACCGCTGAATTCGCCGAAGCGCAGAAGCTGTGCGCCTCGTTGCAGAATATGATCGATGAGGGCGCGCACCTGAAGCAGGGCGACAATATTTTCCCCATCAGCCATTTTGATGAGCTGGCTGCGCAGGTGGAAGCGGCCGGGCGCAAAGGGATGAATATTCAGCGCTACAAAGGCTTGGGAGAAATGGATCCGGAACAGTTGTGGGAGACCACCATGGATCCGCAGGCGCGCACTTTTTTACGGGTGACGCTGGAAGATGTGGTCAATGCTGATGAAACCTTTTCAACGTTGATGGGCGATGCAGTGGAGCCGCGCCGCCGCTTTATTCAGGATAACGCCCTGAAAGTGCGCAATCTCGACGTTTAAAGAAGTACTCACCATCAACAGCAATGCACTAAAGGATGGTAGCCTTTATCGCTAATTAGAATCCAGCTGAAAATATGCACTGGAATGTGTGTCATGAATGACATTCAAATACCCAAACACTCATGCGACCTGAAATGTCGCAGGGAGGTTTATTCTTTCGCCTGTCAGATGATGAGAGGTGAGAATAATGGCGATCAAACAGAAGAATAAGCAGGTTCGACTGGCATGTGTGAAGCATGACGAGGCAGAGGATGAGTATCATGCCCTGATATCTACATGGCTGTTGCGGATGCTGTTGGGTAGCGCCTCGGCTTTTAAAGGCTTCTTTGATAAGAGGCGGGGATTCATGGATGACGATTTGCGTGAATTTCTGAATTTCTCCGATAAGGATGAAACCGAAATCAAGCCAGTGCAGTTGAAGGAGTTCATGCGCGACCGGTTGAAAGCACATGAAAAGAAAATAGAAAACACCGGTTCGTTGTTTACCAATATCGCCTTAATGGCCAAACGTATTCCGTTAACGGAGACACAGCAGCAGATTCTTGCGCTGGTTGTGTTGAAACAACGCTATGAACCGCTGAAGGATTGTTTCGAGCGCCTGCACACGCCGAGCGAAACGCATCTGTATGCTGGGCTGGCAAAAATTCTGCAAACCGATCCAACTACTATGGCCAAAGCCATGGCCGGCAGCGCGGCGCTACGCGGTAGTGGCCTGATCAAGCTGGATGAGAACTATCGTACCGGTCTGGATATCGAGCCGATGGATGGGCTGGTTGAAGCGTTGATGAGCGAGAATGAGAATGAAGAGGCACTGCTGCGTCATTTTCTCGTGCCGGCGAAACCGTCCACGCTGGATGCGTCGGACTACCCACATGCAATCGAGGATGTCGAACTGCTACAGGGCATGCTCACGGCGGCCATGCACGAACAGGAGAAGGGGGTGAATATCCTGCTCTATGGCACTCCCGGCTCCGGCAAGACTGAATTGGCTCGTTTATTGGCCAAATCGATCGGGGTGAATCTGTTTGAGGTTAAAACAGAAGATGAGGATGGTGATCCGGTCAATGCCAACCGCCGCATGGAGGGCTATCGCTTCTGTCAGCAGATGTTATCCGGAGATAAAAGCAGTCTGATACTGTTTGATGAGGTGGAAGATATTTTCCCGTCGCGTGGATTTTCATTCTTCGGCATGGAAGTAAAGTCGGGTGAGAACAAGGGGTGGATCAACAAGGCGCTGGAGGAGAACCCGACGCCAGCTATCTGGGTATGCAATCAGATCAGCCAGATCGATCCGGCCTTCCTGCGTCGATTCGATTATGCGATGGAGTTGAATACGCCGCCGCGATCGGTGCGCCTGAATATTGTCCGTTCACGCCTGGCCGATACGCCGGTGTCCGAACCGTTCATGCAGCGACTGGCTGAACATGAGGAGCTGTCACCGGCGCAGGTGACGCAGGCGGCTAAGGTTCTGCAGCGCATGGCATCCGATGATCAGCAGGCTGCCGAACGGGTGTTGGAGAAGGTACTCGGCAACAGCGCCAAAGCGATGGGGCAGAAACCACTGGTGGCCAAACAGCCGCATGCCACGCATTACAGTCTCGATTATCTGAATGCGAATATCGATATTCCAAACCTGGTCGAGGGGTTAAAGCGCAACAAACGTGGCAATATCTGTTTCTACGGCGCGCCGGGTACGGGTAAGACGGCGCTGGCCGGATACATTGCCAAACAATTGGATAAGCCGCTGCTGTGCAAACGCGCCTCGGATATTCTGAGCATGTGGGTTGGTGGTTCTGAGAAGAACATTGCTCGTATGTTTGAACAGGCAAAGCAGGAGGATGCCGTGTTGATTCTGGATGAAGCGGACTCCCTGCTGCGTGACCGCCGTGGCGCCAACCGGTCATGGGAAGTGACGCAGGTGAATGAACTGTTGGTGCAGATGGAAAACTTTGACGGCCTGTTTATCTGCTCCACCAACCTGATGGATGATCTCGATCAGGCCAGCCTGCGCCGCTTCGCGATCAAGGTGGAGTTTGATTATCTCAAACCGGAACAATCAATCGCCATGCTGGAGCAGGAATGTATCACCGAACCAACAACAGAGGATGCCCGTGCCATTGCCATGCTCACCAAGCTGGCACCCGGCGATTTTGCCGCCGTAAAGAAACGCCTGGATATTCTGGGGCTGGATACCACGCCTGCAGTGATGATTCGGGAGCTGAAGACCGAAGTAGAGGTGAAACAGGGAGAGATTAGCAAGCACATTGGTTTTATCGGGCCATGATACTGCCTGCGCCATGAGATGACGCAGTATGACCTATCATGGCCTCATCAGGAGGTCAGGTGATGACAGAGGCAAACACCCCAACCGTGATCGGCATCGGCGGTTGCGGGATCAGCATGGTTCAATCATGGCAGACGCGATTGCCTGAAAGCGTGTGTTGTACGGCAATGGATCGCGATAAACGCGAGTTTGTCATCTCCAAGCCGTTTGAGCAGCGGATCATTCTTACCGGCGTCAAATCAAAAGCCTCGACGGTGGAGTATGCCGAGTCCGTACGCAAGGAGCTGGAGTCCAGTCTGCAATCACACCTGCCGGCACTGGATGAACAACTGGCTGATCATGGGAGAGTGATCCTCGTGGCGGGGCTCGGCGGCGTGATTGGCACATGGGGTTCACAATTATTGTGCAATCACCTGACAGCCAGAGAAAAGCAGGTGGTGACAGTGCTCACGATGCCGTTCGGATTTGAGCGGGAGCGGATCAAAATGGCCGAAGCGGCACTGCCCGGATTTGATGGCGCAGCCCACCGGGTGCTCTGTTTCAACGACTACCTGATCAAGCACACGCCGGATGGCACATCGATGGAAGATGCATTTAACATCATGAACGACAAGGCATTTGACTTGATTCCGTTTTAACATATTTTGACATGCTTTACAAGATATGCCACACTTCGTAAAAGTGGCATTCGGAGGTTTCTTGTGGCACATGTGTTATCATTTGGTGAGGTTCAACTTGGCGCGCAAGGGCGCTTGGTGATTCCGGCCCCTCTGCGAAAGGCATTGAATTTAAGTCAGGGCGATTGCCTGGTGGCACGAAAAGAGGGCGATAGTCTGGTTTTGGAGCGCAGAGAAGCAGTTGAGCAGCGTTTGTGGGAGATGTTCCGGAAAATTCCTTCAGATGTCAGCCTGGTGGATGAGGTGGTTTCTGAACGCAGAGCTGCAGCGCAAGCCGAGGATGGGGCATGATTGCACTGGATGCATCTGCACTGCTGGCCTATCTGCATCAGGAGCCCGGCTGGAAAAAGGTTCAGGCGGTGTTGGCCGATACATGTATCAGTGCAGTCAACTGGAGCGAAGTTGCGCAGAAAATCAGTCAGAAAGGGATGGATGTCGGTGCTGTTCGGGGGTTACTTGAAGAGCTGGGTCTCAGCATCGAACCTTTTTCGATTGAACAGGCTGAATGCGCCGCTCTGCTTTGGGAAAAAGGCAGAGAGTATGGACTTTCGCTGGCAGACCGTGCCTGTCTGGCTCTGGCCGTGCAACGAGAAATAGCAGTTATTACTGCAGACAGGGTGTGGCCTGAACTTGGGTTAACTGTTGACATCCAACTGATCCGCTAGTCCGGCCCATTGGCACAAAACAGGGTTCGTGTGCTTCTTACATAACATTTTATCGTAAACTCGCCATGGCGCTCAATATCATCATGCATGGGCATGATGAGTCGGTTTGATTAACAGTTCGACAGGAATTCCCAGCCGTTGATGCAGTTTCCAGATCATGTTGAGCATCAATCTTGTTGTATTGGGCATGCGTACCTATGAATCGGATATAGACAACCCGGTAAGCATAGTTGATCCAGACGACCAGCCGGTATTTGTTACCGGCAAATATTAAACACAATTGAATGCGACGCCATTTGACGCAGGGTGCTCTATCATTGCTGCAAAGATAAGAAACAGGAGGCGATGATGACCAGTCATCCAATCAACAGAAGTCAACTCAGTCCGCGTGAAGCGAAGGTGATTGCCATGCGTTTCGGTTTGGCCGGGCATGCCGATCACACGCTGGAAGAGATCGGCCAACAATTCGGTGTGACGCGCGAGCGGATTCGCCAGATCGAAGCTGGGGCACTGAACAAGTTGCGCCGCAATCCGAAGTTGTTGTCGTTCTGGAGGGATTGATGGTGAGCAAGCAGTGGAGTTCCGCCTTGAAGGAACAGACGAGAGAGGCGCTGGAATCGCTCAGCTTTGCCACCCGCGCCGGCAAGGTCTGGCTGAAACAGGTGGATGGGAAATTCGGCTATATCGATGATGCCGATGCCCTGCGCGGTGTCTATGCCATTTGCGCACCGGGCGGTGAGGCGGTGGCCATGTTCGATTCGGTGACGGAACTGCTCGTTGCCGGCTGGGTGCTGGATTGAATCAGGGGTTGATTATCAGGGGAGAGTGATTATATGAAAGTAGCCCTATCGATTAACGGCGAGCTGTTTGATGTTGGCGTTCAGCCACTGATCGGGCTGATGCAGGGTGTGGCTGAGGGTGAATGTGGCCGCGAACTGTTTGAGCGGCTGGCCGGACATCCCGATGGTGAGATTCGCCGGCTGGCGCGCAGGTTGGCGGCAGGCTTGTGTGAGGAGATGGCTGAATCCGGCAGTGACACGTCCGATCAGCCCGAAGAAGGCAATGCCGGCATTCAGCTCCATGATATCTCTGATCTGATGCTGGATAACTACAGGACGCTTGAGCGGCTCTATTCATTGCCTGAACTGATTGGATTTCCATGGGAACAGACGCGGCAACTTCAGTTTGGTATGCCGAATGTTGATGAGATGACTGGCGGCATGAGAACGGGAGAGATCGTCGCGCTGGGTACAGCGGGGGACAGCGATGCAACGGCTTTTGCGCTCAGCATGATTG